>DUOA01000147.1 GCA_012839095.1 Clostridiales bacterium | reverse complement strand
TGTTAGGCACGCCGCCAGCGTTCGTCCTGAGCCAGGATCAAACTCTCCAATTAAAATCTTAATCTTCAACTCATGTGAGTCAAAGCTATTTTACGGTTTTGTTTGAATAGCTCATAAACTTTTCGCTCAGCTTTCCGCTTTGCGTTGTTCCTCAGAATTGACTTCAATTCTTTGCTTCTACACTGTTTAGTTTTCAAGGACCAATCTCGTCCCCGCCTCAGCGGCGACTTTTATATAATACCAAGCAGAGAGACTTTTGTCAACATCTTATTTCTATTAGTATGTGTCAAGTATTCGTTGGCACATTTTTTCTTATAAAATCATCCGTTTTAATAATATAGTCCGGCGAGTAGACATATCAATAAGAACATCCAAATAAAAACCAGTTTTACTCTCTTCATATGCGCCATATCTAAAAAAGCAATGCATATGCCAATTCTGATATATGCATTGCTTTTATTCTCACTGCACTTTATATCTCATTTATCGCTTAATAGAGAAACTCTCGTGAGCTTCTTTTTGTATTCACCTGACTGCAAACCTATTTTTGCGCCAAGTGTTCATTTAATCTTGTCTGCAGATCTATCAAATGTTTCTTTTCTTCTTTTAGCAGCCTTCTGAAAGCATTCTTGGCTTCCACATACCTGGCATTGATAATCATCTCAGTATAAAAAAGAATGGAATCCTTTTCTGCCTGAATGCCTAGCTCCAATGCTTTCGTTATGTCTTTCATTGATCCCATGACTTCCTTCAGCCGTTCATCAGTCGGAAAAACAGAGCTTTCTGCCATGGCCTGCAAGTAAGCTGCCACCTCGGGCTCATACAGATACATATCGTCAAAGCCCTGCTTGTACTGCAACAACTCATTGTAGATTTGTTGAAATGTTGCTGCGTGGTCCTGTTCCTGCTTTGCCAGTTCTTCAAACATCTGCCTGGTTTCCTGATTAGGTGCCAGTTCCCTGGCCTGCAGATAAAAGACTTCTCCCCGTTCTTCAATTTGAACGGCCATTCTGATGGCTTCCAATTCATTAAAATTGGTTTTCAATTGAATTCCCCCTCCCCTGTATTCCATGTTTTGCCGAAAGAAATGATTACAGAATGAAAATACAGACGCTGCACCGCAGCCATTTTAATGATCTGCCGCAGCCAATAAGGCTGCGGCATAAAAAATCATTACTATGTAACTATGTAATACTATGTAAGAGATTTCAGGTAAGAAGTTCTTAATCCAAAGGTTCAAACAGATCTTTTTCTACGCCGCATTCAGGACATACCCATTCATCCGGAAGATCTTCAAAAGCCGTGCCCGGCTCAACACCGTTTTCCGGATCTCCCAGCTTGGGATCATAAATATAACCGCATACTGTGCACTCGTACCTTTTCATGTTCATTCCCCTTTCATACTTGTAGCTTGCATAATAATTAATTTGAGCCGTTAAAGCCCTAATAGTTATTTTACCCTTTTATGATACAATAAAACAACCTTTTTATATATATTTCGAATCGGCAGCAAAAGGTGAAATTTAATAGTAAATATATGAAGGGTATGGGGCAAGAGCTGCGTCTAATTTAATGAAAGCATTTTACGGGGAGGTTAATCTATGCGGAAGAAAGTAGGGCTGTTCACTCTGGGCATCATTTTAATACTGTGCGGTACCTTCATGTTATTGAATCGGTACACCAACTTCAGTCTGCCTGACGATATCTACCTGCTTTGGCCTGTATTTCTCATACTGCTGGGTCTGGAGTTTATCTTTACCAAACTCTGGTATGATGTAAGAAAAACGGATGTTTATCTGTCCCCCAGCGGCATTTCCATCTTTCTTGCCATCCTGCTGCTCTTGTTCAGCTCAATCTGGCTGAACCAGGGATTCGGCCTGTTCAACTGGAATTTTAACTTTAACGGGAATTGGCCTGTGATGTTCGGTGATACAATAGAAGATACCTATGAGTACAAATTGGAAGATACTAAATTGAACAATGCAGAAAAAATTGTTGTGGAAAACTTCAGGGGCAGTCTGGAGGTCTACCCCGCAGATAACAATGAGCTGCGTATCGAAGCACACATTCAAATGAAGACCAACAATAAGGATGAAGCGGAAAAGCTTTTGGATAAGGTAATAACAATCGAAGAAGGCACAACCGTGCAAATCACCAGCAAAAATCCTGCTGCAGCCCATATCCATTCCCTGCAGCATGTCAATATGAAACTTTGGGTGCCGAAGGATATGGAAGCGCAGTTATCCACAAGTTTCGGCCGCATATTGGTTCATGATCGGGATAACAATGTTATGATTAATCAACGGCACAACGATATTGAACTGGAAAGAATAACAGGAAATATAGAAATCGATACGTCTTTTGGCAATACCCGTATTCTGAAAGCAAAGGGTGATATTCAGATCCAAAGTGCCCATGGCCGGGTGACAGTAGATGAGATTTCAGGAAAAGTCCGGGTTTCAAACAGCTTTGATGATACTACAGTAAGCAGGATAACCAGGGATGTTTCAATTCAGTCCAAGCATGGGAGGGTTAAGGTCGAAAACGTTGCCGGCAATGTCCTGATAGATAATGAATACGATGATATTAACTGCAGCGGCATTGAAGGAAATCTTGAGATTACTGCCAGACACTCTGAAATCCATCTGAGCGAAATAAAGGGAGATATTAATGCAGAAACCTCCTATGAAGACATTCAGCTGACAAACCCTGCATATACAAATGCAGATATAAAGGCAAGCACCACCTACGGCGTCATTCGGAGCGACAGGGCTATCAGCCTGAATGTGCAGAAAGAGAATAATCTGCAGGAAGCCTCTCTTATTATTGGCAGCGGGGATCAGAAAATAAGATTGAAAAATCAGCACGGCGACATTAGAATTAACTTGAAATAGCAGGTTCCGGCAGTTTAACCGGACCGGTACGGGCAGGTGATGGGTATTGAACGTGGAAAACCTCCTGGTTGAGGCGATAAAGGCCGGATGTATCCATAGGTTCGAGGACTTGGTGGAATTGTATAAGGACAGGGTATATAATATGGCCCGTCACATGACTGGCTGCCCCCAGGAAGCACAGGATCTGGCCCAGGATATTTTCTTATCCATTTATCAGAATATACATGGATTTCGGGGCGATTCCTCCCTATCCACCTGGATCTACCGCATCACCCTTAACCGCTGTCTGGACTGGCAGAGAAAACAGAAACGAAGGCGCAAACATGCAATGCCCGGTTACAGAAACACTGAAGGACATAACGAAGAACCGCTGGAACAAATGCCGGCAGGCCAACCCAACCCGGAAGAGCAGCTGATTGCAAAGGAACAGATTGAGGAAATGCGAAAAGCTATCCATGCTCTTCCGGACAAATATAAAAAGGTAATGATTCTTTACTATTATCAGCAAATGTCCTACATGGAAATTTCAGAAATTCTTGATATCCCGGTCCGCACAGTGGAGACCCGCCTCTACCGGGGCAAACAGAAGATTCGAGAGCTGTTGATCAATACTGGGGCAAAAGGAGTGAACAGGCATGGATATGCACGAGATGGAGCAATTACTGAAAAGCATCCGGTACAAGGCTCCTGAGAACTTTACCAGTGGTGTGATGCAGAAAATACATTCCTGCAGCGAGAGCAGAAAAAGAGCGGAACTCTGTTACCGTACGGGCATCAGCCTTATTGCTGCAGGCCTTATCGTACTGTTCCTGAATCTCACACCTCTGATGGATTTCCTTATCGAGCACGGAAACGCCCAAATAGATTTTTCAAGGTATAAGGTCGATCCTTACCGCACTGCCGGTTCCATTGAGTATTTTACCCTTAAAGCAGATTCATTCCTGCTGAAGCCCTTTCAGTATATTTCCAATCAAGTGAACAAGGAGGATTTGCAATATGACAAATCAGATTAACCGAATTAATCAAAAGGCATCACCTGCGCTGACACTATTGTTTTCAATTCTGCCCGGCGCCGGCCATATGTACCTGGGACTGATGAAAAGAGGCCTGGAACTGATGATTGCTTTTCTTGCCGCCATCTTTATCGTAGCCGATTTGCTGCATCTGGCGGAAATCGGTGTTCCCTTATGCATTGTCATTTTCTTCTACAGTCTGTTTGATGCCCAGCATTTGAACAAGGCCATAAGAAAAGGGGAGGAAGTAGCCGATTATAATAACCTGGTATTTTTGTCAAAAATAAATCTGAATGGATACCATATGGGTATTGCTGCAATGGCTTTGGGCTTCATCCTTTTGCTGGATCGCCTGCGTGGTTATATGGTATACTTCATTCCTTCAGCCGCATACAGTATAGTCGAACGTTCCATCGTTCCGCTTCTTATTATAGTTCTCGGCTTTCTATTAATGAAAAATGCGTCCGGAGGCAGTGACATTATTCCCAAAAAGGAATAAAGCAGGTCCATGGGGCACCTGCTTTTTTTCACTCACTTTGCTTTAATTGCTGCATTTTTTCCATTGCCTCATAATAGGAAATTTCCGGTTCTGAAAAATGAACCTTTTCTTCTGCCGCTGCTCCGTCTTTCATATCGGCTGTATCTGCACTGTCTGCTCTGCTGTGTTCCTGCTTAACATCGGATGAACTGCCGTCTGACTTTCCTGCTTCTTTAGCGTCGCGCAATTCAGATTTAAGCTTCTCTATTTTCCTTTTCCTTTCCTGCACTTCGGCACAATACCTCTTAACCCTCTCTCCATAGTGATCAGTCTTTCCATAATCCGCACTTACCAGTTCACCGATCTTTCTATGCAGCCTGCGTATGGCTTCTTCCTGTTTGAGAATTTCTACATTCAGCTTTCCTGCCTGCCAGATTTCCCCTGACTTTTTCTCCACCTGCCTGGCTATGCCCTCCAGGGTCTTACCCAAGTCATTCAATAATTCCATATCTTCACCTCATTTTCATTGGATGTGTTAATAGTATTTGCACATACTATCACAATATGTAAAGTATGAAGTATGGAAACAGCAAAGAGCTATTGCAGGCCGATTTTTCTGTAAACCTTGCCCAGTGTCCGCCTTGCGATCCGATTGGCATCCTCCGCACCTTTTTTCATAATGTCCTGCAAATAGTCCCTGGCAGCCATCAGTTCATTATAGCTTTCCTGAATCGGCCTCAAGGTTTCCGCAACTGCCTCTCCCACTGCAGCTTTAAAATCGCCATAGCCTTTCCCCTCAAATTCCTGCCTGATATCATCCAGGTTCTTGCCGGTTACGCTGGCGTAAATTGACATCAGGTTGCTGATGCCGGGCTTTTCCTCCAGGTCATAACGAACAACGGCCTCGGAATCGGTTACAGCACGTTTGAATTTACGCAGAATTGTCTCAGGAGAATCCAGGAGGGTAATGTAAGCGTTGCTGTTTTCATCAGATTTTGACATTTTGCTGGTCGGATCCTGAAGACTCATAATCCGTGCGCCTACCTTGGGAATGTAAGGCTCGGGTATTTTAAATACATTGCCGTAAAGGCCATTGAATCGGCCTGCAATGTCTCTGGCGATTTCCAGATGCTGTTTCTGATCATCCCCTACGGGGACCAGATCCGTCTGGTAAAGCAGAATATCTGCTGCCATCAATACCGGATAGGTAAAAAGTCCGGCATTTATATTATCCTTATGCTTTGATACTTTTTCCTTAAACTGCGTCTGTCTGCTTAATTCTCCCATATAGGTATTGCAGTTCAGCACCCAGCTCAGCTCTGCATGAGCACTGACATGTGATTGCATGAACACGATGCTTTTTTCCGGATTAATCCCGCAGGCAATGTACTGGGCCAGCAGGGATAACCTGCGCTCACGCAGCTCTTTGGCTTCGTTTCGGACAGTCAGGGAATGCAGATCCACAACACTGTAAATACATTCATATTCATCCTGAAGAGCAACCCAATTGCGCATGGCACCCAGGTAATTTCCCAGTGTAAGCACTCCCGTTGGCT
The DNA here is from genome assembly GCA_012839095.1 of Clostridiales bacterium. Lineage (GTDB taxonomy): Bacteria > Bacillota > Clostridia > Caldicoprobacterales > DTU083 > DUOA01. The sequence goes on along the minus strand of DUOA01000147.1, from coordinate 23,352 downwards.
GCATGCCGCTGAAAATTCTCTTCTTATCCTGCATAAAGGTCACATCCTTTGTTATTCTTACAATTCTTATACATTGTAGCACTACCCCGGCAGTAAATTCAAGTAAAGGCAAAATACAGAGGAATATTTTTTGATTGTTAATTAAATAACATGTGTGTATGTTATATAACAGTTAGTTGTTATTTCTTTGTCATATAACAGTCTTTCTGTTGCTTTTTATTTAGCCGTTTTACCATTCTTGGTCAGTATAATGCTTTAGCGCCATAAAGTACTTTGACAATTTATCTACAAGCATAATGTGAATTATGTCACAATTAAAGTTTCAATTGTCAAAAAATTATTTTTATTTTTGCTGTCCGGGGTTTTATTTTAAAATGCCCTGTGCTATAATAATAAACACAGGTAGATTTGGTGTTTTGTTACTTATTTCCGTACTTTTATGGTGGAGGTGCGCAACATGTGTAAATATTCCTACCAGTGCAAGCTATGCGGAATACAAATCGAAGTTAAAGCCGAACAACAAAACGTGCAGGATGTGATGGTCGAACTTGCATCCGAGTGCCCCAGTCTGGATATTATTGCCCAGGCTCCCATCTCGCTGGATGCAATGTATGAGCTTATGGTTCCAAAGGAAAGGTCCCTGCTGATGCAATTGTTGAAAGAACATTCCCACCCCGAAGACTGTTCTGTATATGACAGCGTAGTGGATGCTATCGGCAAAGCCCTGGGCCGTTATTACGAGATTGCCTGAATTAAGCTATAGTTTTACAGAGTTAAGCAAATATCTTTCTCTCCAAAAAGCAACCGGCTTCAAGCCGGTTGTTTGCTGTCAGAAGAACATATTTAAAATACATATTGTATAAGAAGTATCAGAACCAAACCCGGTATTCCCAGAAACCCCACCATAAGGGCGGTAACCGGGTTAATTGCAATTGATATGCCAATCAAGCCGCCAATCAAATTTAGCAGCCACAATACCACACCGCCGATTATACCGTTTATTATAAAACGAAACAAGAGCTTCAAGGGCACCAACAGAAGCCAGCCTGCCAGATAAAGCAGCACAAGGCCTAATGCATAGGCCAGAATAATATCAAGAGGAATGTCAAGACCCATCATACCACACCCTGTTTATTATTTAAGGCAAAAAGCTTTGTCCATCCTGTCCCCTCGTTTAATACATATGGCTTCAGTCGAAAATTTATGACTGGCCGGCTTGTTTTTTTTCATCAAGTACCCGCTTATCTTCCAGTCCTTCCTTTTTAGCCAGCTTCAGCAGGTACATATATTTTCTTTTTGCGGCTTCCACTCTGTAAATAGCATAATCGACCAGATCCGGATCGCTGACATTCTCAAAGTAGCTTAATGCTGCATGCCATTCCTGCCTGGCTGCGTGTATGGAATTCACCAATTCCTGATTTTCCTGCGGATGATCTTCCTCCATCCTATTTGCTCCCAGGAAAGCCAGCAGGTAACTTTTCATATCATTCACTCCCGCTGAAAAATTTACCTATATTATTACCATATTATTCCGCAGATAAACTTGTTATACACTTAAGATCAAAAAGCCATTATCCACGTATATACATGAACAATGGCTTTTATTATACAAATAAGCGGGATTCTTTGAATTAGTCTTCCAGGCTAATGCATCCGAAAGTCCAGGTGAGCAGGAGGTATGCATTCTTCCTTCACCTGCTTAAGAACTTCTTCATACGTTTCTGCTGCCCTGCAGGTCTGCATCCGCTTCATCGCCTCCATACGGAACCATAAATCCGTAAGCTTAACCTCTCCCTCTCTTATATCTGTCAGCTCAATTTTCCTGCCGAGCATGCGCTCTGCCCGGCTTATGTCCCCCGCATCCAGCAGCGCTTCGATAAGAAGGACCTTTATCCTGCCCAGAGCCCGGACACCGGACGGCAGCATGTCATACAAGTGTATTACCTCCCGCGCTCTGCCGGCCTTTAGAAGAACCCGAAGCGCCTCCTTTGCTATACTGCGCTGGGGCAGCATGGTTACAGCCTGAACATACAGGTCTGCTGCCTTCTCAATATTGCCTTCCATCTCCAGCAGCACAGCCTTGCAGCGAAGTGCCCAGGGGTTGACCTCGCATAGGATGGATTTGTCAAATGCGGCCTTAGCCTCATTTAATCTGCCCTTGTATGCCAGAATAACGCCGAATTGGTAATAGCCATACCAGTGCCTGCTTCCGCCGCTGCGTATGGAATTCGCCAGAAGCCTTTCCCATTCGTCTTCTATCTGATAGCTGCCCGGCTCCTCCAGAACTCCCGGGCAGGGCAGCGCCCCATGCCTTATAAGCTGAATCCATTGCCCTTCACGTCGCCCCAGACTGCGGGCCGGAAAACGAAGTCCGCCGTCTGTGAAGTCGTCACCCAGAAGCTCTTTTTGCACAAGGGCCCAGCCGGCTCCTGTAGTCCTTATTCTGCCTGACTGCCCATCCAGCTCCCGACTGGCCATCAGATGCATTTTTTCCACCTTGCTGCGGGGACATTCCACTTCCAGAGCCTCTTCTATCGCTTCTACAGCCCTAAGCCAGTCTTTGCCCTGCACCACATCCGCATTTGCAGCTATGGGACCATAGGCCTCCATCCAGCTGAGAACAGCTCCCGTCTTCATTGGAAGATGCTCCAGCTGGGTTCTTGCCAGTCCGGCTTGTATTTCCAGGTATGCAAAGCCGGGCTGTGCCAGAAAGGCCTGCCAGTTACGGCCGCCGGCTCCCATTCCCCACACAAAGAGCTTACGCCCCCTGAGCAGATCCGTGGAGGTCTGAATAAGTCCATATCCGTCGCCCCCCACGGCAGAAATCCAGGGTCTTTGCCCACGGGGAAGATCAAAGAAGAAATCCATTGCCTGAGGCAGCTGCGTTGTACGGCTGATATCCCGGTACTGTTGACCGGATTTCTCATCTGCTCTGCCCTCCATGCTGCTTTGTACCGGCATATATGGAATAGGAACCTTGGACATCTTTTTTCCATAGCCCCAGCGGAAGGATCTTTCAGCAGGCACCAGCACCCTGACATCCTCCCTCTCGTCAACAGCTATGTTGCTCCACCAATAGACGGCTGTATCCTTTTTTACGGCATTGTCTATGCGCACCCTTACATACAGATACCTGGAATCTGCAGGAAGCATGGCCTCTATCCTGAAAATCAGGCGGCGGATCCGCTCGTATTGGTACATCCTCAGCACGGGCGTGCCGTCTGACAGCTTAAGTTCCTCAGTAAACATCCGATCCACGGTAAAGGGAGTGTGTCCGATTATCCCTATGTTCCATTCCACGCCGCCGGAAATCCAGGCATTGCGCAGGGCCAGATTACAGGGCTGGAAGACAGGGTTTTTGTGCAGCAGCTCTCTGCCTTTTGTTTTGTCAATCAGAGACCAAAGCCTCCCGCCCAGCTCAGGCAGAAAGGTTGCCCGGATATAATCATTTTCCAGTACAGCAGCCTTCCAGGCCCGCATTTTTTTCTTCCGGTTATAGCCGTCCTGGATCAGGTAGGGCAGTATGCCGTTAACCCTTGCCCAGCCCATATAACGCGCTTCCTCAGGGGTTACAGTCTCTTCATCCACTTCAACAGAAGTATGGAGATCTGCCGTTTTTCTCAGATCCGGCAGGGGATTGAGCCCGCCCAGCGAAGCGGAAGGCATCTCGTATTTTGTAAATGTCAGCGTGGACACTACTTGTATTCTCCTTTCCGTCTTACCGAAAACGGCCGCCCGCTCCGGTCCAACCGGGGCCAGCGACCGCTTGTCAGGTAAGGACATCAAATATCAGCCATTATCAAACTGCTCTCAACCGTCCACCGTCCTCTATTTCTTTTTGCTCTGCCAATCATCAATCTGCCTTTGAACCTCCGCTACGATTTTATCAACATTATTAGCTTTAAGTTTTGCTACAAACTCATCAACGGTGTTGTCAACCTCTTCCTGAGAACTTAACTGACCCTTGCGGAGGACATCCCGATATTCCATAACCACATTGGTGCAGGCAGCCAATTCATTGGCAACAGGTTCGATATCAAACACAAAGCCCATATGGTTGGGAATTACAGCCTCCTTGTTGTACCTCATCATCTCGGTCAGCATGATGCCGTCAGGGCCAATAAGATCTTCAGGTGCGTTTACAATGGTCAGATTCCCCACCGGGGCTGCATACCAGTAATAGTAACCGTAATCAGCCCTGTCTCCGCCGTTTCTTTCGCTTCCCTCAAACTGCATCTTGCCCTCTTCGTTTATGATGTAGTGCTTCTCCTCAATACCGAAGCGCATCATGGTGGCAAATTCGGGATCAGTATTGACAAGATTCAAAATCATCATAGCACGTTCCGGTTCCGCACAATGGGCGGAAATGGCCGTACCTGCGCTGAAGTAATTGTTGGTGTCGGTCCAGATATGGTCGGAAACAATCATCTTTGTGGTAAAGGCATCGCCAAACAGGTGTTTCTGCATGTAGGTATAGCCCCATCCTACCCAGCCGAACAAGGCACCTGTGTAGTTCCACTCTGATTTGCCCGTATAATCGTAGGCAAATATGTTCTTTTCCACCATACGCTGGCGGCTTCTGGCAAACTCCCTGTATTCATCAGTTTCATAGAGATTGAACACGGTATCATCGTCATAGCCTGCTACATCAAAGAAAGGATCGATGTTGGCCACTGCAAGATAGGAGTCGTTCAGGAAGGTTTCAATTGCAAAGTTGTAGGGAACTTCGAGTTCCGCACCGCCGCACAGGGGATATTCATCGTATTCGGGAAATACTTCATGGCGTTTTTGGACAACTTCTGTCAGGAAGGGTTCCAGCTGGCGCCAGTTGGTATACTCAACCGATTCCATATCCAGCCCCAGCGCATCAGCCATCTCAGCGTTGTATATCAGAGAAATGATATAACAGTTGTCCTTTAAGGACGGAATGCCGTAAATCTTTCCGCCTATCTTCATGCTCTCCCAGATTTCATCGGGGAACAGGGCTTTGGTATCCGCACCGTACTTATCCAGGAGCTCATCCAGCGGATAAAAGGAACCGCGATTGGCGTGCACTACGTAATCAAGCTTGGATTGGCTGCCAAAGCCTATGATGCCCACATCCTGCCCGGCGCTGACCATGGTTGTCATGTTGGTTTCCCATTGGGATGACTCCCAGTAATGAATATTGACATTGGCATTTATTTTCTCTTTTAAGTATTCATTTACTGCGTCATTTACCATTTCATTGTCCGGCATGGGAGAGAGACCCAAATACCAGTCCAGGGTTACAAAGGGAAGATCGTCCCCTTCCCCTCCTGCAGACGGTTTCTTCCCGCCTGTGCAGGCAGTGACTGCTAAGACCATAACCAGTATAAGCAGATAAATAAGCGGTCGAATTATCCAATGCTTTTTCATAGATATCCTCCTTCTTCATTTCTTTCTATTCCACCCCTGCTTTTGCAGGGGAATTGGAATCAGCCCTTTATGCTTCCCACTGTAAGTCCCTGCACGAAATACCGCTGGAAGAAGGGGTAGGCAAAGAGAATTGGAAGAATGACCATAATGGTACAGGCCATCCGCAGATTCTCATCCGGCAGGGTACGGAGCAAGGCAACTCCGTCAGGTGTACCTGCAATGGCAGCATTCTGCTTGAGAAAATCGATGGTATTCTGCAGTTTATGAAGCAGGGTCTGCAAAGGAATCAGTTTGGGATTCCTGATATAGAGCATGCCGACAAACCAATCATTCCACCTTGCAACCATGGAGAAGAGGCCTACTGTGGCAATACCCGTCTTAAACAGCGGCAGCACTATGCTTACATAAATGCGAAAGTGCCCGGCTCCGTCGATACGGGCCGCTTCAAAAAGAGTGTCGGGTATGGTGGAGCGGATAAAGGTACGGAGAATAATTGTATGATAAGCGTTGACAAGCCAGGGAAGCAGAAAGATCCAAATTGTATTGTTAATCCGGAGGTAGCGGACATTCAGGATATAGCTGGGTACAAGACCTCCGCCGAAGAGCATGGTAAAAAACAAAAACCAGGTAAAAAACTTGGAAAAACGGAATTTTTTCTGAGCAATGACATAGGCATACATGGTCATGCAGGCCAAGCTCATTAATGTTCCGGTAACAGAGTAAAAAATTGTGACTTTGTAGGAATCCAGCAATTGATCACCGGTCTTGAACAAATACTTATATCCATCCAGGGACCATTCAGTGGGAAAAAAAGAGTATCCTTTGGTTGCAATACTGATCTCGCTGGAAAAGGAAATAACAACAATGAGCAGCATTGGTATCAGTACCAATGATGCCATGAAAAACAGAATTATGACAAATACGGCATTCCAACCCTTGGATAATTGCATAAGTTTATTAACATGCCTTACTTCCCTGGCCATGTACAGACTCCTTTCTATAATATGTACTGTATATGCCGGTTAGAACATCGCACTGTCGGGATCTATCCGGTTGACTATCCTGTTAACAATCAAAACCAGGATAAACCCCACTACCGACTGGTACAAACCGGCTGCAGTTGACATGCCGACATTATTCAAATAGGTCAGTGCGCGGTAGATATAGGTATCAATTACATCAGTTACTGCGTAAATTTTGCCTTCATCCATTGGTACCGTGAAGAAGAGACCAAAGTCTCCCCGGAAAATATGCGACATGGACAGAATAAGGGAGATTCCCACTATGTACCTGAGATGCGGAATGGTTATGTAACGGGCCTGCTGAAACTTGGTAGCTCCGTCCAGAACAGCCGCCTCATAGTAGTCTGTAGAAATCCCCGCTATGACCGCCAGATACAGCACCGTCTGATAACCTACGCCTTTCCAGGCATTTACAAATACCAGGAGAGGCGGCCAGAGTCCGGCCTGATGATACCAATTGGTCTTCCCCGGATCGCCCGTCATCTTAATTATTGCATTAACCAGGCCGTCATCCCTGTCCAGAAAGGCATTCACCACTATGGCTATAACTGCATAGGACAGAAAATAGGGCATCATGTAGACGGTTTGCATTGTTTTGGCATAGATGGCTGAACGCAAGGAGCTCAGCATCAGGGCCATGCAGATAGATATGATCAGGTTGACTACGATAAAGACAAGGTTATAGCAAACAGTATTGCGGGTAATGACCCAGGCATCCGTGGTGGAGAAAAGAAATTCAAAGTTTTTGAATCCTACAAAAGGACTACCAAAAATGCCTTTTGTGATGTTGAGGTTTTGAAATGCCATAATAAGCCCGGCCATGGGCAGGTAACAGAAGATAATGAGATAAATAACAGTAGGCAAGGCCATTAGATACAGAGGTGCATCCTCTTTGATGAATATCTTTCTTTTCTTCTTCTCCGGATTAAGCTTCGGCCTGATCTGCAGCATATACATACCCCTTCCCTGTTATGGTGTATGGCAAGAATAATATTAACCTGACTGTCATTGCTTCAGTCCGGCAAATTGCTCCCAAGGCTTTGCTTTTGTAGTTTATGTTGCAAATATTGGTCTATATATTGTGATGAATTATCAGAGCTTTTGTAGTATTTGCTATTAATATGTAGTTTGTTGATGTATTATTTGTCAAATTGTGTTTATTTGTATATTTAATACAGTTATGCTCTGCAATTTTGTTAGTTTTACATTACCACAGTGCAGCTGTTTAGTCAAGTTAATTAACTGCAGCAATTTTATGAAATTGTCAGTTGTTTCAGATGAACTATTCTTAAGGCAAAATACCAAAAAATCATTGACAGCTGCCTCCCCATACTGTATTATTGTATTAAGGCCTTAATACAATAATACAGGGATGTGATCCAATGTCATGGGAGCTGAAATCGGATCGGCCCATATACACCCAGCTTATTGAGCAGTTGGAGCTCAGGATATGTTCCGGTATCTATCCTCCGGGTTCCCGGATGCCCTCAGTGCGGGATCTGGCCAGGGAAGCATCTGTTAATCCCAATACCATGCAGAGGGCTCTGACCAGGCTGGAGGAAGACGGTCTGCTCCATACCAGCCGGACCAGCGGCCGATTTGTAACAGAAGACATAAATTTGATTAATCAGACCAGAAACAAACTTGCTCAGGAACAGGTCCGGATATTCCTGAAGGGGATGTCCGATCTGGGATTTGAAAACAGCGAAATCCTGTCTATTCTTACTGATACAGTAAAGGAGTGGAGCATATGAACAATCTGTTGGAGTGCAGAAATCTGTCCAAGAGCTTTGGTTCCGTCAAAGCGCTGAATAAGGTTAACTTGTCTATCGGCCAGGGCCGGATTGTGGGGCTGCTGGGGCCTAATGCCAGCGGCAAGAGCACATTCATAAAGATCTGCAATGATCTGCTGACTCCCACCGGCGGGGAAATAAGAATTGCAGGGAAGAAACCCGGCATTGAAACCAAGAAGATTGTATCCTATCTGCCGGAAAGAAGCTATCTGAACGATTGGATGAAGGTTTCGGATATCATTGCATTTTTTCAGGATTTTTATTCAGATTTTAACAGGGATAAGGCTTATGATATGCTGAAGAGTCTCGGCATTGGTAAAAAAGATCGGCTGAAGACCATGTCCAAGGGCACAAAGGAAAAAGTACAGCTGATACTGGTTATGAGCAGGGAAGCGCAGCTTTATCTGCTGGATGAGCCAATAGGCGGTGTTGACCCTGCTGCCCGGGATTATATCCTGGATACCATCATCAGCAATTACAGTGAGAATGCAACCGTCATCCTTTCCACCCATCTGATTGCTGATATCGAAAAAATACTGGATGATGTCATATTCCTCAGGGAAGGACAGGTTGCATTAACCGGAACTGTGGACCAGATCCGTGAGGAATCCGGGAAATCAGTAGATTCTCTTTTCAGGGAGGTATTCAAATGTTAGGAAAGCTTATCAGGCACGAAATCAAATCCACAGCCCGCATATTCCTGCCTCTGTATGCTGTTTTGCTCGTTTTTGCCCTTCTGAATCGCTATCTTAACCCGCTCCAGGTATTTGACAGCTCAGGCACGCCCAACTTAGAAAGTATGCTTAAAGGCATAAGTATTTCACTATATGTTATTCTTATTATCGCTGTATTTGTTCTGACCCTGGTCATTGTGATTCAGAGATTCTATAAAAACCTGTTGGGAGATGAAGGATATCTGATGTTCACCCTGCCGGTAAAGGCATGGCAGCATATATTGAGCAAATTTCTTACAGCGGTTATATGGTATTTCATGACTGCTGCTTCTGTAGTCATATCCGTCATGATCCTGATTGGAGCAGACAAGCTTTTTGACTTTCTTCCTCAGTTAATTCAAATGATTCGGGAGGCCTTCGGCAGCAGCGGACCTGTTGTACTCCCCGCTTTTATACTGAGTCAGATGGCAGCAGGCACCCTGATGATCTATAGTTCAATGGCACTGGGACATCTGTTCCAGAAAAACAGGCTTATGTACTCCTTCGCCATGTATTGCGCATTATATGCCGCCTACCAGATAATACTGGCAATACTGATACTGCTGCTGGGCAATAATCTATTTGAATCCCTGCTGCAGTCAGCAGCGCCGACACCTGCCCAGCTAAACTCACTCTTTGGCATGCTGGCGGCTGTGGCAGTCCTGATGGCAGTTGTACACTTTGTCCTTATAAACCATATTCTTACCCGAAAACTGAATCTGGAATAGGTTTCTGTAATAGGTACTTGTATGTCAATGCAGGCTGCCGGAAGAGTACTCATCCGAATCCGCCTTTAAGGTTACAACTACAATCTCAGGCCGATTCAGTATTCTTACAGGAATAATGCTGTTTCCCAGCCCCCTGCTGACAAACATGGTTGAGCCGCCCTTGCTATGACTGCCGCTTGTATATTTGGGGAAAAAGCCCTGATCAGGAGCAAAAAAGCCTCCTATAAAGGGAATGCGAAACTGACCGCCGTGGGCATGCCCCGCAAAGATTAAATCCAAGCCATATTCAGAATAAAGCTCAAACAACTCAGGCCTGTGGGAGAGCAGAATGCAAAAGTCATCGGAACCGGACCACTGCCTTAACTGCTCTTCCATGGCCGATGTATCTGTACCTTCCAAATAGCTGGATGTCAGGAAGTCAGGATCGCTAAGGCCCGACAGGAGGATGGTGCTGCCTTCCCTGACAATTTCAACCTGTGCATTATCCAGAACATAAGCCCCCGCTTCCTCCAGATCTGCCCTGATTACAGGGTACTTGCCCGACCAGGCCTCATGATTTCCGGAAACAAAGTACAAAGGTGCTATTTCAAGGGCAGCTGTAATTAGCTCCATAGCCGTATCCGGATCATATTTTCTCCTGTCTATCAGATCTCCTGTAACGACAATGATATCCGGTGAGGCAGATGCCAGTTTTTTTAAAAGGTAAGACTGATTCTTACCGAATTTCTTATTATGTAAATCCGATAAATGAGCAATTGTGAAGTTATGAAAGGCAGCAGGTATTTTTTCGCTGCTTAAGCTTGATTTTGAAATAACTATGCAGTTGTTCTGCCATGTGACAAATCCAACGATTGCGACAAGAATAGTAAGAATCAGCGCAAACCGCTTTGCATGTCTTAAACTCAATCTCATAACCTTTTCTCCTTATTTAATCTACCAAGACATCAAAATGCCGGCGCATTGCCTTCCCCTGCCATTCGCATAACTCTCTCCATAAGTATACAGTATTTAAATTCAGCTGCAAACACAGTTCATCACTGATAATTCGCTTATAATCGGAATCAGTAAAAAATAAGAAAAAAACGCAAAACTTGATCCGGGTCATGTTTTTTCTTAAAGGAAATGGCTAAAATGAAGTCACAGAGTTATGCAAATAATGAATTCAGAGGAGAGGATATATTATGACAAGATATAACGAGGCAAAGAAACGCAACCTTGAAAGACTGGAAATGTTCGTACCCATAGTGGATAGGGTTCATGGTGAACATCATCCGGAATTCCATGAAGTACGCAGATTGTTTGATTTAATCAACAAGAAAATTAGGGAAGCGGGAACAAACAAACCTGAGCTGGGTGATGAATTCAGGCAGCTTCGTGAAGTAACGGATAATTATACAGTTCCGGACGATGTATGCGAAAGCTATGAAGCTGTATATATGATGCTTGCTGACCTGGATGAAGCCTACCACAGCTGATACAGGCCTGACAGTTTAAGAAGGCTCTGGCCGACAGGTCCTTACAGCAAGACAGGCTTTAATGTATTTCTGCATATTTCAGGTCAGGCGGGATCAGAAGGAGGTTTAACATATGCAGCGTCTTATTTTAAGCAAAAAGAATCAGATAACATTGGCAAGCGGCGTTTTAATTGTCATAGGATTTTTTAGTAAATGGTTTTTGAACAATACGGATTTATTTTTGAAGACTTTAATTGTTGCTTCCATCCTGGGCATAGTTCCAATCGCCATACAGGCATATCAGGCATTGCGGGTAAAAGTAGTCAGCATCGATGTATTGGTTACTATCGCCGTTACAGGTGCATTCTTCATAAGAAACTTTGAAGAATCAGCAATTGTCACCTTTTTATTCCTTTTCGGCGCTTTTCTGGAGCAGCGGACACTGAACAAAACACGCTCTGCCATTAAGGAATTAACTGAAATGGCACCAGAGAGTGCACTGAAGCAGATGGAAAACGGTGAATTCGAAGAAGTTGAGGTTGACGAAGTTGACGTAGGTGATATACTGCTTGTTAAAACAGGAGCAAAGGTTCCTGTTGACGGAACGGTTTTAAGCGGAGAAGGCTATATAAATGAGGCCAGCATTACCGGTGAGTCTGTTCCCGCAGGCAAGGAAAAGGATTCAAAAGTATTTGCAGGCACCATCCTGGAAAACGGGACCATTCAGATAGTTGCCGACCGCGTAGGCGAGGATACAACATTCGGCAAGATCATTGAGCTGGTGGAAGAGGCACAGGATTCGAAATCAGAGGCAGAGCGTTTCATCGACCGTTTCTCAAAATATTATACGCCGGCTGTTCTGGTGCTGTCCTTTATTGTGTGGGTATTCTCGCGGGATATCGAGCTGGCCATTACTATTCTGGTCCTGGGCTGCCCAGGCGCCCTGGTTATCGGCGTACCTGTATCCAACGTTGCCGGTATCGGAAACGGAGCACGCCATGGTGTACTGCTGAAGGGCAGTGAAGTAATTCATGATTTCAGCCGTACGGATACAATCATTTTTGACAAAACCGGCACCCTGACTGTCGGGAGTCCGGCTGTATCGGAAACTAAACTTTATACAGACAAGGCTGACCAAGCACTGGGCTATCTGGCAAGCATTGAACGTGAATCGGACCACCCCCTGGCAAAAGCTGTACTGGAGGAAATAGGTGAAACCACCTTCTCTCCGGTTGAGAATACGGAAGTTGTCAAAGGCGGCGGTATAACAGCCAATGTCAACGGACACAGGGTAGCAGTCGGAAATATTGCCGTAATGGAAAAGGAAAATGTGGAGCTGAGCGAGGAAGCCAAGGCAGATGCCGCCCGCCTTGAAAAAGACGGAAACTCCCTGGTGCTTACTGCCGTGGACGGCCGGCTGAAAGTTATGATGGGAGTCCGGGACCGGATTCGTGCAGGTGTCAGGAAAGACCTGCAAAGGCTGAAGGCACTCGGCATAAAGAATCTTGTCATGCTTTCCGGTGACAACCAGGGAACGGTTGATATTGTGAGCCGCGAGCTTGGCCTTACTGAAGCACACGGAAACATGCTGCCTGAGGATAAAGCTGAATATGTAAGAAAGCTTAAAGAAAAAAAGAGAATCGTTGCTTTTGTCGGAGACGGAGTCAACGACAGCCCCTCTCTGGCTCTGGCAGATATCGGCATCGCCATGGGCGGCGGAACCGATGTAGCCATTGAAACATCTGATGTGGTTCTGATGAACTCAGACTTCAGCAGGCTGCCGCACGCACTGGGGCTGACAAAGGCTACAGCCCGAAACATGAGGCAGAATATCTTCATAGCAGTAGGTGTTGTATTGTTCCTCCTGGCCAGCGTCTTCTTCAGTGAATGGATGAACATGTCAATCGGCATGCTGGTACACGAGGGCAGTATTCTGGTCGTTATCCTAAACGGCATGAGGCTCCTGCGCTACCGTTTCAGAAAATAATAAAATATAAAAATTGATTTAAATCAAGGTTTTATGCAGAAAAATGCGATAAGATATAGATGTAAAAGAAAAAAAGACTGTAATAAAGGGAAAGAGCAAACTATGAATATAATAAGGAAGGAGATAATAACCGTGAAAGCAGCAACAATCCAATTGGAAACACTGGCATGTCCGTCATGCATGCAGAAAATTGAGGGCGCAATAAGATCCCTGGACGGTATCCAGGAGGATACCATAAAGGTATTGTTCAACTCCAGCAAGGTAAAACTGAATTTCGATGAAGACAAGGTCTCTGTCGATGAAATAGAAAATGCCATTACAAAGATGGGCTATGAAGTCATAAAAACCAAAGTAAAGTAAGCTTCAGATTATTTACTGCATCGGCACAGCATGAGATAAATACGGAAAAGTACAGAGTAATGCACGGGAAGAGTATAATTCTTCCCGTGTTTTTGCTTCTAAAAATTACTTCCCTTACTTCCGTAAAATTTTTTCCATGGCTTTTCCCCTGGCCAACTCATCAATCAGTTTATCCAAATATCGGATTTCCCGCATCAGCGGTTCTTCGATTTCTTCAACCCGGACCCCGCAGATTACTCCCTTGATCAGAGAACGGGAAGGGTTCAGGCAGGGAGTTTCTGAAAAGAAGGTTTCAAAATTCACCTCATTTTCAAGCTGTCTCTCCAGCTCTTCCTGGCTGTATCCTGTCAGCCAGCGGATGATCTCATCTACTTCTGCCTTGCTGCGCCCTTTCTTCTCCGCCTTTTTTATATATAAGGGATAGACTTTTGCAAAACTCATACTGTAAATCTTATGCCCGGACATAACATACCTCCATGTACCAAATAATCAATACTGCCCATGCCGGCCTCGGCCTCTGCCGTAACGCCCCTGCCTGCGGCAATGCCTTTTGCAGAATCTCCCTGCATCGGTTTCTATACAGCTGATACTGCCGGATCCGCAGACGGGACACCTGTATTCATCGCTCAGAACGGCTTCCGTATTTTCATATCTTTCTTTCCATTCATGGCCGCAGTTCATGCATTTCGCCTGACAAATATTCAGGGTGAAATTGCCTCCCTCTATACGGATCATCTTTCCATTGACCAGGCTGTCGGCTATCTTTTCCCTTGCAGACAAAAGAATCCGCTGGAATGTGGGCCTGGATACTCCCATTTTTTCGGCACACTGGCTTTGCTCCAGGCCTTCCAGATCCTTCAGACGGACAGCTTCCAGTTCTTCCAGCTTCAAGGTGTTTCCAGGTATCTCGCCTGCTTCCTTCTCTGATGGGATAAAAAATGGCATATGGGGAATATGTTCAATTCTTCTCCATTTAACCGGCCTGGCCAAGGTATCAGCTCCCTTTCATCAGCAGTAGTTGTTATAAGTATATTAATCCGGTTTTAGGGCATATGTCAATATGGCATCGGCTTCCGCCCTATTCAGCTTGTCTCACTTGTATTCCTTCATTCATCATCTTCATCTGTTTCATTTTTCTCAAGGCCGGCAAGGCGCTTTTCTATCTGCCTGAGCTGCTGCTCCAGAATCTTTGCCTGCCTGCTGAGAATTTCCCTTTCATCATAGACTCCCGCAAAGGGTGCAGCATATCCGGGGTTCCAATAATGTCCATATCCCGGAAAAGCAGCTCTGCGATACATTCTTCTAAATCCGCGGCCCCTGCCATAGCCTAATCCGCGGCCTGACGGGTTTGCGTATCCTGGGGCTGCAAAACCTGCGCAATAACCTGCACCTCTGCCGGTCATCATCCCATAACCCATGGGACCGGTTCCGTCTCCTCCTGGCATATTTTTCACCTCCTTTATGTATTTCCATACTGCCTGTTACCTTAGCCCCCGGCCGGGGCAGCCGGCATATCAGATATTAGGCTTACATTCCCGCAGCATCTTCAGTTTTTTGTCGATTTGATTTACCGTTAGATAGTCTTCTTTGTAAGGAGTCATTTTCTTATCAAGCACCGGTTATCATCCCCTTAACGACCTACAAGGTTATTGACATATGCCCATTACTATGGTAAAACAATTTTGGGCATATGTCAATAACTATTTTTGTAAATTGCAGAATCTTATTTTCTGCTGTTGAAAAATAGGTTTTACATGTGGTATGGTACTTACATTAAGCTGATAGTATCTTCAAAGGCTATACATAGAAAAGAGTGATAACATGAAAATCGGATCAAACACAAATACTCTGAAAAATAAAAGAAAAAGGCGGCGTATTGTTCTATCCATACTTTTGCTTATAATTGCGGCAATCTGGCTTAACAATACCAATATCTTTTATGCCGGTGAAGGAGACTACAAATTCCTGGCACACAGAGGTTTGGCTCAAACCTTTGATGTTTCACTGGCGGAATGGGATACCAATACAGCCGAAATAATATACGAACCCGAACATCCCTATCTGGAGAATACAATTCCTTCCATGCAGGCAGCTTTTGATCTGGGTGCAGATGTGGTGGAATTTGATATAAAGCTAACGAAGGACAATAAACTGGCAGTATTCCATGATTTTACACTGGAATATCGGACAGACGGAACAGGTGAAGTGGCTGATTACACCATGGATGAGCTTAAGACACTGGATGTGGGATACGGATACACCGCTGATAACGGCCGCACCTACCCCTTCAGAGGCAAGGGTGTCGGGCTGATGCCGGAAATAAATGAAGTATTTTCAGCTTTTCCTGATAAGGAGCTGCTGATTCATGTCAAAGACGGTAACTTAGAAACTTACCAGGTACTGTGGAATGACTATTTAAGCACCATGACAGAAGAACGATTGGCACAGATCACCGTATATGGAGACGATGCGGGGATAGACCTTCTCAGAGAACAGAGTCCTTCCCTCCGCCTTCTTTCCATGGCTATGATGAAATCAGCCCTGCTCAAGTATGAACTGATTGGCTTTACGGGCTATATACCAAAGGAACTTCATAATATGGAGCTGCATCTTCCTCTTAATTATGCAAGATTTCTTTGGGGCTGGCCGCACAAATTCGTAAAACGAATGGAGTCGGTTAATACCCGTGTGGTCATCGTAGCCGGAAACGGAAAACGGTCGGAAGGTTTCGATACTGAAGAAAGTCTGCAGTCCGTACCGAGAGGATACAGCGGTTATATCTGGACAAACAGAATTGACAGGGTTAAATAGCAGCATAAATAGGATATATTCTCACTACCTTAATCCTTGCGGTATGTTTTCAGCAGATAGTTAATTGCAGCTTCCAGATTAATTCCGCTTTCCCAGGCTCTGCATCTTGTGTTCTGAGGCTTGTCATTCTCATAATATTCAACCCATGCACCTGTCGAATCGATTACCGACATCATCCTGCGGTAAATCTCTTCAGCCAGCGGGTGGCCGGTTTCGGTCAGGCTGTAGAGCAGCAGACCGTAATCATACCCTACAGTTTTATTCCCATCAGGCCTTGATGGCAGTCTTCCCGTATCCCTGTAGAGTGCCGTAACCGGCTTCAGCATTTCTGCAGCTTCTTCCTTTGTAAATAGTGAGGATCTGATATACATGGGTAAAAGAGCGACTGAATGTATATGATAAGCTGTATCCTCCGCCCGGCCTATTTTGCTGCCATTCAGGCAGACAGGACATAAGTATCTGTCATTCTCATTTTTCTCCGTCCAGCCAAACTGATATATCCGGGTTGCCTGGGGCGATTGGTAGCATCCTTCGCATACCCCATGCCTGAACGGGGGCAACTCAGCAAAAGCCTTTCGCTCGGGATTGTTGGCAATCAGAGAGCCGCCTCTGAGGAAGTTGACTTTATATTTGCGCTCCGCCTCTTCCAGGGTATTTCTTCTCAGACCGACCTTCACTCCAAGGGAAAGCCTGCTGTTTTCCAGCCACTTAACAAACCGCCTGCCTCCTTCTATAAACAGCATTGTTGCCTCAGCAGAGCCGTCATTTAAAGCAGATCGCGGCAGAATGCCGCCGGCAACATAAGTCTCGTCTCCGTTGAATGGCAGCATGCCTGAAACCAAATGTTTTTCCTGTGCATCAAAGGCCCATTCCAGCATTGGAAGAATCTCGATCAGAAAATCCATGTCGCCTGTTGCCTCAAGGTAGTCTAAAGACTGAAGCAACAGATATCCTGTTATTTCAACCTCGTCATTTTCATGCTCGTGAAACAATCCGAATACGCCAATGCCCTGAGCATTGCATATCCTGCCATATCTCTTCCAAATGTCCCAATAAAATGAGAGGATACTCCTTGCTTCCTCATAATACCCAAGTTTGAGCAAGCACCTAAAAACCCCGTATTGATCACGCACGTATCCAAGATGATAATTGTACCCGGCCAGAACCCCGCCTTCCTTACCCTGTTGAGCCTTAATCAGAACAGAAACGGAATCCAGTATCCTTAAAAACTCTGAGCGAAGCGGTGCGTCCTCACGCAAGGCAGATGCAAAATCGTGTTTACGGCCGGAGAATTCCTCCCAGTACGAATATGTTCGGTCATACATTTTCCGATACCCGGTTCTGCATACCTCTTCTGAATTCAGCCGGCATAGGCGGTAATCTTCTCCACCAATCACATAAAGCTGGGATTTTCCCCGCCCGGCTGCGAAAACTATCTTGTTTTCTCTGATTTTTATGGAAATATCACCTTTAAACAATAACTGAAAAAACATTTTTCGAGGCAGGGGATGGTCGTTATATATATATCTGCCGGCCGGAAAACCTAAAAGAAGTCCGGTCGTGAAGCCCATTTTGGTATACAGACTGCTGTTGTCTGTAACAATAGAATCCTCAAGCATATTTATACACAGTTCCATGGGAGCAGAAGTGTGCATGCTTCTTACAAAGCAGGGTAAGTCTGCATCCACAAAATCAGTAATTTTATTCACAGTTCCATCATCAGCAGATACAGCATGTTCATATATGGCTGTACCGGGTATTCGATTGGTTTCTGATTTAAATGATTCATCTTCAAGAAGGATACTCAGCACCGAAGGCGAACTGTAGGGGGGACCAAAGAGCTGTATTACATCCGGTCCCTGTTGGTAAACGCACATCAGTCCATTGCCCAGGCTGTGCACCGCGCCGTCGTCATTCTTCCTTCCTTGCCAAGGTCTCATTTTGCAGCCTCCACTTGTTCTTCTGCATCATATTTTTCATTAATATGTTTGCATATTTATTAAGCCCATAAAGAGTGTCATGTTTTCCCTTGCCTTTGGCTCTTTTTTATCCTTACAGTACGCCTTTTTTGATTATTACATTTCCATATCGGCGCTTCTCGCCGGTATGTATGACCGCATATGCTTCCCTTGCCCTTGCATAGAAATCGTTTCTGCTTAATTTCAAGGGAGTGATAGGCCGGCCTTCATGGGCAGCTATGATCTTGTCATATTCAGCCCAGGTTTCAGGATTGTAGTCATCGCCTTCCACCAGCTCCATATAAACCACGGGATCGCTGACGAAAGTGTCAATCGGAAAGTAATCAAGAATAAAGTCCAGCATGGAGCTTGAGTCGATCCCAGGTGCCCTGTATAACCTTTTTGCATTGGTGCTGGCAGGGAAGTTGGCATCACAAATAACCAGTTCGTCTCCATGGCCCATGTCATACAAAATCTTATAAAGTTCAGGAGTCAAGTTAATGGATATGTTTTTAAGCATAAACAAACCTCTCTTTCTTATTTTTATCACTATTAACAGAAATGCTGCCATAGGCAGTAATACCACTTTGGGGAAACAATTCGCCCCGGGCAGTGTCTTCCTGTTTTAGAAAAAAGACTATCATCTAGTATATATAGGTTATTCATATATTACAATAGCAATATTGGATACGCTTTATGGCCTGTCTAAGGTCACAAAAAACCTGTCTCGAAGCAGAAAATTGAGGCCTGTCCGGCTCTGAAAAACTTAATTTGTATCAATATGTAATATTTCTTTAAGGCAGACTTTATCATAAAACTATTCAGTTTGGAATATTCTCATTATTAAATAATGCTCTTTGTTTCTTAGCATAAAATATCCGTTCTGTTCCCGGCAGGTATATTATAAAAATGATTATCTATATGAAAGGCAATCGGCTGAACTTTTATATTTTGACCTTACTGGCTGCCCTGGTATTGGTTATAGGCTTAGCATATAAGATATCCACAATACCACAGAATTCCCGGCATGTCATACAACTTCAGGAAGTCAGGCTGTCTTCTGCTGACTATCCCTATTATTCTTATACCCTGTCTTATGAGGAAATGGAAGGTCTTGTGATAAAAAATGTATATCAGTATACCAGAGACAAGCGGATTAAGAAATTACTCCCATCCGGACTGTATAGAATAGATTTCCTTTACATGGACGGCAGTACTGAAACAATACAATACAGCCGGCTGCTTAACCGGTACTTTGATGGAAAGTCAATACTGATAGAACCGTCAAAAGCCTTTGAAGAAAAGCTGCAGGAATCGATTAATGTATTGGACAGGAATATTTACGATACATATGGTATGCTGCTTCCATGGGAAGAAGTAGATCAGATTTTTCCGTTATTCTCATATGCCAGGATCATTGATATATATTCCGGCGCATCCTTTATGGTGCAAAGACGTGCCGGGAGCAGCCATGCAGATGCGCAGCCTCTTACCGCTGAAGATACGGCGATAATGAAAGAGATTTTCCACGGCACCTGGAGCTGGGAAAGAAACGGTATTATTCTGGAAACCGGCGGCATGCGTATTGCTGCTTCAATGAATGGTAAGCCCCATGGTGCCGGAAAAATTGAAGGCAACAATTTCCCGGGACACTTTTGCATACACTTCCTAAACAGTACCACTCATTCAGGAAACCTGGATAAAAGGCATCTGGAAGAAATCCTGAAAGCAGCAGGGAAGCTTCCTTTGGAGGACAACTAAAAAGTTGTCAGTTCATTAAATATCCTGATTGCAAAGCTGTCAGTCATACCTGAAATGAAGTCTATGATGGATTGTATATAATCTCTTTCATTTAACATATCATATAACAAAACATTTTTATACCTTTTGCTTCTCTTAAAATCAGGAAGGCTGTGATTATTGGCATACTTCTGCAGCCATTCCATATAGTGTTTTATTAATAACGGGTATATACCTAGATATTTCTCCTGCAAAAATTCAAGTGTCCGTTCTTTTCTGTATGCATCCTTTAATGTTTTAAATATAGATTCTATAATTAACCTGGCATAGCGTTTAAATATTTTTAATCGCTCGTGATTATAAATGTTTGTGCTG
Source organism: Clostridiales bacterium (assembly GCA_012839095.1). GTDB lineage: Bacteria > Bacillota > Clostridia > Caldicoprobacterales > DTU083 > DUOA01. The sequence continues at coordinate 3,014 of DUOA01000147.1, read as the reverse complement.
CTGAATTCTCTCAGTTCTTTCAGCAGAGTAAGGTTACTCTGACTGAATCTTATTCCGGTTTCAGGACTGCTGGACTTGCAAATATCCAGTATGAGGTTATGGATTATCTCCGTGTTATTCACATTGCTCAGGCCTGCACCACGATTCTTTTCAATGATTCTGCTGAATTCATTAAGCTGCGTTTCCGTAAGTATGTTTAGATGTAAGGCGTCCTCTATATCCCTGCCCAGAAATGCTATTTTGTCGGCAATTTTAACTACGCACCCTTCCCAGGTATATGGTGAATACTGACCTGTATCAGTAACGGTGCATAAATCAATGTGTTCATTCCTGGGAAAGAGTACCTTATCGTCCACCTCACCGCAATGTAATAATATCCCATCCCTCACGGCATAAGTAAGATTCAGATTATATTCCTCTCCATCAGGACCAGTCAATGTTTCACACTTGTCTACAAATCTTAAGCTGTTCCCTTCGTGCCAAAATTTATCACCCAAATATTCTTCTGCAATTTCAGATAAAATATATTCTCCTTCGTGGCCAAAAGGAGAATGCCCCAAATCATGCCCGGTTGCTATGGCAGTTGCTAATTCTGTGTTTAAGCCGAGATATTTTGATATAGTATAACTTATCGAGGCTACATGGTTAACATGCTCAATCCTTGTACATATATGATCATTTTTTGCAGCAAAAAATACCTGGGTTTTATGTTTCAATCTCCTATATGCTGTACAATGTAAAATTCTTGTATAGTCACGGACAAACGGACTGCGAATATCATCTTCTCTTTCATATAGTTCCTGCCGTTGGATACATGCTTCCCATTTAGGATTCCCCTCTTGAATTGCTGCATTTCTATACAAATCTCTGCTCATATTTCTCCTCTCACAACAGGATTAGTCTATAATCCTTTAATTACTTCTTCATCTAATACTTTCTTCCGCTTTTTCCAGTCAGGCATTAATGAAGTATACATCCTGTTAAGGGAATTATTAAACTGCAGGATGGCCTTTTCATCCAACTACTTTTTGAAAAGCCTTTCTCTTCATATATAACACTATTTGGCATAAGTCAATAGTATTTTTAGGATAATATTTACAGCCGCGGGTTTGCATACCATCGGCCTGGATGTGGTTGTCAAGCAATAGATCCGGGAACTCATTCTCCGCCTTAACCGGGAGCAGGGAACGACCATATTCCTGACCAGCCATGACACCGGCGATTTGGAGCAAGTCTGCAGGCGTGCCATTGTGATAGATCATGGCGAAATCATCCTGGACCAGCTGGTAAAGAAGCTGAAATACGATTATCTCAACAGAAAGATCATTCATACCTCTTAAGCTGGCACGATCGTTTAATCCCGGGCTGCTCCTGATCCTGCTTGCATTTTCCATTCTTTATTGCATTGCTGCCTATAAATTCTTCTATCATGGTCTGAAAAGATACGAGTCCGGTAACCTGATTATTACCAGAATGTGATAAAAATATTTAATTTAAAACAGAATCACTCAGGGTGTATTTTTTTATTTTATTATAAAAAAACAATTGTTCTGTTCTCTGAAATCAGTGTATATATTATATATTTCTAACTAAATTTGATTGTCATATTTCTCCTATAGTATAGGTTCCACACATTGCAGCTAAGGGTCCTGCAAAAACCGTTTTATAACTAAGCTGCTTTATCAGTGCAATATAAAAAGTGCAATGGTTACAGCACGAAAGGAGAACGTACAATGATTAAAAGATGCAGCAACTACTTAAGCGAACGAAAACTACTGATTTCCCTCTTATTATCACTTGTATTGGCACTTAATATGATTCCGACCGTAATGACCAAGGTTTCCGCATCTCCCTTAGTTTACTTCGAGGAAAATTTTGATTCCATCGAACAATTCGGAAACTTTCCTGCTGGCTGGAAATTGGTTAATGTAGATGGTAGAACGCCTTTCAATAGTACTGCCTATGTTAACAATGCATGGATTATTCGAGAGGATTTTAAGTTCAATGTAGACAATATGGTGATGTTTAGTACATCATGGTATACTCCTGTAGGTGCATCCGATGATTGGGTCTGGACACCGCTGATTTCAGACTTACCTGCGGGAGCCACATTGAGTTGGAGTGCAGTGACTTATGATACTGCCTATCGGGATGGATATGAGGTAAGGATTATGACTGCCCCTGATGAACCTACAGGCAGCACAGGTGATCTTGGAAACATGGTAACTAATTCAACAGTTATTTTTAGTGTTTCCTCAGAAAACATTTTATGGACAACGCACTCCGTGGACTTGTCAGCTTATGCAGGTGAGTCCGTCTATATAGCTTTTCGGAATAATTCTGACGATATGTTCTTACTGTTAATTGACGATATCAAAATCACATATAAAGCTGCACCTGATGCGCCTCCTGCTCCCGTCATGGCAAGCAGAACTGATACCTCTATTACTCTTGAAGAGATTGACGGTGCGGAATACAGCATGGATAACGGTGCAACCTGGCAGGACAGCCCCGTATTTTCAGGTCTGTTACCCAATACTTCCTACAGCTTTGTGGCAAGAATCAAGGAAACTGAAGAATCCTATTCCTCTGCTGTCAGTGCTGCAACCGAAATCACCACTGATAAATCCGCCACTGCCGCTCCCTCTGCTCCTGTAATGGCAGGCAGAACGGATACCTCCATAACTCTCGAAGAGATTGGCGGTGCGGAATACAGCATGGATAACGGTGCAACCTGGCAGGACAGCTCCGTATTTTCAGGCCTGTTACCCAATACTTCCTACAGCTTTGTGGCAAGAATCAAGGAAACTGAAGAATCCTATTCCTCCGCTGTCAGTGCTGCTGCCGAAATTACCACCGATAAATCCGCCACTGACGCCCCCTCTGCTCCTGCAATGGCAGGCAGAACGGATACTTCTATAACTCTCGAAGAGATTGGCGGTGCGGAATACAGCATGGATAACGGTGCAACCTGGCAGGACAGCTCCGTATTTTCAGGCCTGTTACCCAATACT
>DUOA01000146.1 GCA_012839095.1 Clostridiales bacterium | reverse complement strand
AGTGTCCCATTTTGTGGGCCATTGAAATAATATCACCTGTTATTGCTTTGTTCAGATCAATTTGCATTAGATTGTCTATAAAATATTTATCAATTTTCATGCAATCAACTTTCAGCTCCCTCTCCCTTGAGAGTGAGGAATATCCGGTTCCAAAATCATCTATGATAATTTTGATCCCCGATCTCTGCAGCTTCCCTATTATTCTGTTAATGTTTTCGAAATCTGTGGCAAAAACTGATTCCGTTATCTCAATGCAGACATTATACGGATTAACCTGAATCTCGGTCATTAACTCAAGCAGCCTGCCTGTGAAATTAGGACTTAACAGCTGAATAACAGAAATATTGAATGTAACTACAGTTTTATCATATCCAAGGTCCCTGAGTTTGTTTAGAAAATGAAATGCTTGCACAATTACTTTTTCGCCAATTGGAAGGATAAGTTTAGTTTTTTCTGCTATTGGAATAAATTCCAAAGGCGACACGGGACCGAGCTTATCTGTAGCCAATCTTGCCAGTGCCTCAAAGCCGAAAACTGAACCGGTTCTTAAATCCATGATCGGCTGGTATTGCAAACACAGTTCATCAACGCCAGGATCGGCGGCTGCAACAGCGCTGAGAGCTTCCACAATGTCTCTTTCGCGGTTGACCATGGCTTCCAGTTCATCATCGTAAAAACAAATTTCAAAGTCTTTACCAAGCGTACTGACAGCTCTCTCTGAAGCAATCAGGAGCCTTCCCAGCATCATATCTATATTAGGTTCTCTTTGGTTCCGGTCAATTTCAAGGATTCCGATCCCGCCTCCTATTCTTTCCGTTACAAATAAGGATCCCAGAGTCTCTGCTATTATACTGCTGAAATTAACAAGTTCATTTTTGTCCTTATAATCAAGCAGATAGTAGATAAAGTGATTTTCAAGCCCCTGAAAAAGCCGGCGGTTATCAGTGCAATGCTGACTTAGGGTCTCAGCTGCCCTTTTTATCAGATTCATGGAATACTGAAATCCGTAATTGGCCGTCAGCAGATGAACCATGCTTAAATTTATGCCAATAAGGGCTTTTCTTGACTTTTTCTTAAGCCTGATATCCTTTTGGAGCAGTGACACCAAATAGTCGCGGTTATATAGCCCTGTCCATCTGTCGTGTTCAGTATTGTATATTAATTCATCTTCTATAGCTTTTCGATCTGATATGTCTAGCACGATACCTTCCAGCGCTTCAACTTCACCTTTTTCGTTGTATATTCCCTGTCCCATCTCAAGAACCCATTTTTTTTCTCCGTCAGCAGTTATGATCTCATACTCATATTTGAAAGGCAGCTTAGCTGTAAGAATCCGCTCCCATTCATTCCACAAGGCTTTCCGGTATTCAGGAGAAATAATTTCATTATAGGACAGATCTTTGTTGAACAAAAGGCTTTCAGGGGGATAGCCGGTGAGGTTTAAACAACCCTTGGAAACATACTGCATTGTCCAGTCACGATCATAATTACACCTGTATGCAAGACCCGGTAGGTGTGAAAGCAGAACAGATTTGCTGCGTTCACTCTCATTAAGTGCTTTTTCCATTGCTTTGCGTTCGGTGATATCCTGGACCAGGCAAATATGACTGCACGGACGATCATCAGATATGGAAAGCGGAGCAACAATCATATGTACCCAGACTATTGAACCATCAGGCCTGATGTACCTTTTATCCATGGAGTACATTTTGGTTTCGCCTGATTGGAGCTTCTTGAAGTTATTCATATCTTCTTCCAGATCATCGGGGTGAGTTATCCTGGCCCAACCCAGGCTGATAAGCTCCTCCTTTGTTCTTCCTGTGATTAGTTCAAATTTTGAGTTTATCTTAGCATTGGCGCAGCCTGATTGACAAGGATCGCAGTTGTACGAAATCGCAATACCTATGGGAGCTTGTTCAAAAAGCATATCAAAGGTCAGAGTTTGTTCTTCCAATTGCTTCCTAAGAGCTTCCTCCGCACGAAGCAGGGCTGCATGGACATCAATTCTGGCCTTGAGAGAAGCCATATGAATCGGTTTTCGGATATAGTCTACTGCACCTAGTTTTAGACCCTTTATTTCATTATCCAACTCATCATAATTTGTCAGTATTATGGTACGCAAATTTTCATACTTCTTGTTATTTTTAAGATGCTCCAGAACCTGAAATCCATCAATATTGGGCATCTTCAGATCAAGTATGAGTAAGTTTATCCCTTCGTGTTCTTCAAGCACGCGCATAGCTTCCATGCCGTCACAGGCAGTCAATATAAAATAGTCATCAAGCATGTTTTTTATAATCAGTCTGTCCGTTGCTGAGTCGTCAACTACCAATATCTTAATACACATAACTGTTCCCCTTTCTTTAGCTCATGTCCGAACTTGATTTTCCTTTAATGTCTTAAGTTCAAGAAACAGTTTTTTTAATAAGTCAGAAAATCTTCCCTGCAGCAGCACTATTTCTTCCCCTTTCCCTTCTTCCAGAGCTTTCTGTAATGATGCAGCTGCATCACGAAGCGATATGGCGCCGATGCTTCCTGAACTGCCCTTTATCTTATGCACGATTTGTGCGGCATCTTCAAATCTTCTTTCACTAACCGCTTTCTCAAGCTTTTTCAGTGTATAAAGATTTTCATTATAGTATTCATTAAGCACCTGATAGTACAATTCTTCATTATCGCCCATGTTTTTAAGGCCCAGCTGCCGATCAAGCACAGCTGTACCCGAATTTGCTGCCGGTTCATTATCAAGAATGATGTTTTTGATTGTTTGAATGAAGTAATCGGGATTAAAGGGCTTGCTGATGTAATGAAATATACCGCTTTTTTCACACCTGTCGCGTACACCTAATATGACATCTGCTGTCATTGCTACGATAGGTACTTTAGCTGAAAGCTCACGAATTTTTTCAGCTGTTTCATAGCCATTCATAACAGGCATATGCAAATCCAATAATATCAAGTTGATACTGTCCATGTTTTCCTTATATAAATCCACTGCTTCCTTTCCGTTATTGGCTGTGATCACTTCTATTCCTACCTGCTCCAGGAGCGATTTTGCTACCAGCTGGTTTGTTTTATTGTCTTCAGCCAATAACACAAGACAAGGCTTATTTATCATTGTCGGAACGGATTCAATGTTTAAAGAAGGATGGGAACCGGAAACTGCCTTAAGATTGAAGATGTCCAGAATCCCGTTAAGCAATATTGAAGGTATTATCGGCTTCCCAATACCCATATCAATACCATGCTCACTAAGCCTGTCAAACAGATCTTCCCGCATCATCGGCAGAAGCATTATTATTCTTGGTACTTTAATAATTCTTTTATTGTTGCGGATTTTTTCGAGAAAGCTGAAACCGCCTTCAACCGGGGTATCATAGTCGATTATAAATAAATCAAAGGGCCTGGCAAATTTCCCGTCAGCGGCTTCTAACAGGCTCATGGCACTAGCTTCTGAACTTGTAAGCTCACAATACATTCCGCAGCTTCCCAAATAGCTTTCAATCAGGTTCATGTTTGCACCCGATTTTTCCAGAACCAGTGTTCGCATATTCCTGAAACTGTTGGTGGACAAGGCTTTAGAGTAAACTGTTTCTTTATCCTTGTCGACACTTAGGGATAACTGAATAATAAAAGTAGTGCCTTCACCGGGAGTACTGAACACCTTTATGTCGCCGCCCATCATATCCACTAAGTTCCTCACTATTGACAATCCCAAACCAGAGCCTCCAAAACGACGGTTTATGCTGCTGTCAACCTGTTCAAAAGGTGTAAAGAGCTTTTTCACCTGTTCTTCTGTCATTCCTATTCCGGTATCCCTTATTGTAAAAGAAATATGATAATTATCATTCTCCTTTGCTATCAATCGTATATCCAGTGAAACTTCACCTTTGCTGGTGAACTTGACGGCGTTGTTAAGAACATTAAGCAAGATCTGCCCAATCCTCTTGGAATCGCCAAAAAACCAGTTAGGAATTTGAGGATCCTTTGAAAGTCGAAAGCCAATTTCCTGCTCATTAATTTTGTATGAAACAATATTGACTACATCCTGAATCACCTGATCCAGACTGAAGGAAGTTATCTCAAGTTCAACTTTTCCTGCTTCAATTTTAGAAAAGTCGAGTATGTCGTCTATAATGCTCAGCATAATGTTTGCTGCTTGTATAATCCGATCGAGATACATGCTTTGAGTTAAAGTAATCTCGGTCTTTTTCAAAAGATATGACATTCCCGTCACAGCATTAAGCGGTGTTCTTATTTCATGGGACATCCTTGCCAGGAATCTTGACTTGAATTCATTTGCTTCATCGGCTTCATGCTTTGCTCTTTCGAGCTCAAGCTGAATTTGTTTCCTTTGGCGTATCTCATTTTTCAGCCTCACAATCCAAAAAACAGATACGAACAGAACGACTGCTATAAAAGCGCCGATAATTGAGAGTATGCGAATAACAGGCCTGTAATCTATATCAGTATCCAGCTCAACCCACTTGTTGTGGATTTCAAGTTTTTCATTCTCGCTAATGTACATCATCGCCTTGTTAAAGATGCTGATCAGTTCAGGCCAGTCCTTCCTGGCAGCAAAATACAGAGCCTGCTGTTTCTCAGCTTCGAAAGATACGAATCTTAGATTTGTCAAACCATTTGAACGTATAATATAGTTTGTTGTCGCAAGATTTCCTATAAATGCTTTTTCTGTTCCGGTTGCTACTGCAGTAAGCGCAGCTTCTACAGAATCATACAAGCTGAGATTTAAATTCTTATATGACAATAAATAGCTGTGATGTGAACTGTTGCGCTGCACGGCCACAATCAAGCCTTGCAAGTCTTCGATTCCTGATATTTCAGAATCTGTATCGCGGGTTACAATAACTCTTTTATAGTAGTAATAAGGTTCGGAAAATAGAAAGAACTCTTCTCTTTCGCTTGTTTTGCCGATGGAAGGCAGGGCGGCAACATCTCCTGCAAGCGCCATGTCATACGCTTCAGGCCAGGATAAATCCTTTATAACTTCAAACTGCAAACCTGTCTTTTCACTTACCAAAGCAAGATAGTCTGCTGCGATTCCTCTGTAATTACCATTTTCATCGATAAACTCATATGGTATAAATCCGGGGTCGACACCAAGACGGATAACCGGATGTTCTTCCATGAAGGCTAGCTCTTCCTGTGTCCAGCTGATGTCGTTTTCACCAGCCAGGCAGGGTGTTGCTGTCAATGCTATAATAACCACTATCAGTAAGACTGAACCTGCTGTGACATTCCTGCGGTTTATATTCATTATGCCATAATTGCCAGAACTGAAATCTGACTGACGGAAGATGTTCAAGAATTCTATATGATATACTTTCATATCATAACACCTTCCTCGCTCTCAAGTATATCAGGTAAGTATTTCTCAGTTCGATAAATTAAAATTCATAGATTGCAGATATTCAGATATTAAGAAAAAATCGATATGCTGTAATTCACCTAATAACTGAAATAAAGAGCTTGCTGCAAGTATCAGCGGCACTATCGCGCAAGATATCAATGACAAGCTCATTATCTTCCTGTTTATATTCCTGACAAAACAACACTGCCTACAGGTTATTGCCTGCATAGAGATGCAGGACAAGTACAAAGTTTAAATATAAAATATTAAGAATATTATGTCACATATTGTCATAATTGTCAATAAATTATTATTCCCCGTAGAATATGTTGAGTTAATTACTCGTAATCACTTTACTCCTATTGTTCCAATTATCCTTCAATGATCTTTACGTAGAATTTTCTGTCTCTGGGTCCGTCAAATTCACAAAAGTAAATTCCCTGCCAGGTTCCAAGCATGAGTCTGCCTCCCTGAATTATAACTGTGCAGGATGAGCCCATGAGTGAAGCCTTTATATGGGCATGAGAATTCCCTTCAAAGTGAAGATACTCTCCATGTACAGGATAAGCTTTGTCCAGTGCAGCTATAATGTCTCGCACAACATCGGGATCGGCACTTTCGTTTATTGTAAGCCCGGCTGTTGTATGGGGTACATATATTACTGCGATACCATTCTGCACATTGCTCTTATTAACTGCTTCAGCAACCTTATTTGTTATATTAATAAACTGCTGCGATTTAGTTGTTCTCATACTCCATAACATGCCTTTTACCTCTATTCGTTGTTCATTCTCCCTGCTTAATTACAGTTGTTGCTTCTATCCACTTCTCAACAATCTTTCTTATAATTTTACTATTTTTCTGTATTTCATCCAGGCTCCCAAATGATGCAATTGCTCTGTCGTTTTCCTTCCATATCAAAATATCATACTTCTCATTTAATATTCTTTCCTCCAGCGGCTCCTTAACCTTTGCTCCACGATGAAAAACAACATGGAGCTGCCTTTGCGAATTTATTCTAATTGTGATACGGTCTTCTCCGTTAAAGCTGTAGTTAGGACCGTTCCACTT
>DUOA01000145.1 GCA_012839095.1 Clostridiales bacterium | reverse complement strand
CCGTCCACCCTGGCGGTAAATATAATGGAATCGTCTTTCAGCTTAACAATTTTCTGTGACGGCAGCCAGAGTTTCTCTGATACCCAGACGGATGCCGGATGGAAAAATTGTATTTCTACAATGCACTCCCTTCCCTTGATCAGGGTAAATGTATCCCTGAGATAGCTCTTAATGGAGTAGTTGGGATCCACACTGCAGCTCTCCTCAAGTATTTCTATTTTTTCTATCCGCATCAGCTTAAACATGCGGACCTGATTTCTTAAGTGACACAGCCCGATTACATACCATGAGGATTCCCGGAATACCAGGTTATAAGGATCTACTTTTCTGACTGTTTTTTGCTTTTTGACAGGACTATAGTAATGAATCCTAATGCGTTTTTTCTTAAATATTGCCTTTTGAATTTCTGCAAGGAGCTCTTTGGTTTGATGAGCAATATCAGTCTTTCCCCGGCTGTCTGTAAAATTGCTCTTATCAATTAAGTCGGCATTTCCCAAGATTTCACCCTGAGCTGCCTTTATTTTTGCAAAACCGGTTCTGATTTCATTCTCGTAAAGGAAACCATTTGATTTTTTCAGGAATTCTTCTGCCAGCAGCAGTGCGCTGTATTCTGCTTCATCCAGGCCGGGAGACATAAACCAATACTCTCGGTTGAGAAAGTATCCCCCGTTTTTCCCGCTCAGCCCCTCGATAGGCACCCCTGCCATACGCAGGCTTTCTATGTAATACTTTATATTTCTGGGAGTGGTCTCCAGAATTCTTGCCATATCTGAAGCACTTATTATATACTGGGTTTGCAGAAGAGAAACCACTTTGAACATCATGGATACTTTGCTCATAGCACGGCCCCCTGTCCATATTGTAGCATGGTAATCAGACAGTATAAGGTATGCAAATATATGTTTGGTCCGATTAATGATGTGCTTACTTCCATATTCTATGTAATCAGAAGATTTCCTCTTTTTTGTAGAATCATTGTGGTTTTAGGTACTTTATGTGAACATTTAAAAATATCAAAGAAAAAGAGCCTGCGGCATTTACCAGCAGGCTCTCAAATTATCTATACCCTAATTATTAAATACTTTGTATTCATTTACATTGCATATCCGTCAATCAACCAACTTCTGTATTACTTCCGCTGCCCAGTCTATATCCTCATAGCTAAGTGCATCGGAAACCTGCAGTCTGATCCTGGCCTGTCCATGGGGCACCACCGGATAGCTGAATCCGGTCACGTAAATGCCATGCTCAAACAGCTTATTGGCCAGCCGCACCGCCTTGGACGCATCATAAATCATGATGGGAATAATAGCACTGTCACCTTCCAGAATATTTAAATTTCTGTCCTTAAGCTGTTTTCTGAAGTAATTGGTCTTCTCTCTCAGGGACTGTACGATTTCCGGATGAGACATCAAATATTCCAGGGCGGATTTGGCAATTGCAGTCAGCACAGGCGGCAGTGAGTTGGAGAACAAATGCGGCCTGGAAGCCTGCACGCAAAGATCAATGACTTCCCTTCTTCCTGCAACGAAGCCGCCGCCCGCCCCTCCGAGGGCTTTGCCAAAGGTGCTGGTTATAATATCCACCTCGCCCTGCATGTTGTAATATTCCTCGGTACCTCTTCCGCTTCTGCCGATTACACCCGTGGCATGAGAATCATCCACCAGCAGAATTGCATCGTATTTTCTTACCAGCTCAACAATATCCGGCAGCTTAGCAATATCCCCTTCCATGGAAAAAACACCGTCGGTTATGACCAGCTTTACCGGACTTTCTTCGGCTGCCTTCAGTTTCTCTTCCAGATCTGTCATATCTGAATGCTTGTATATTGCCTTGTTCACGCCCCTGGCTATCAGCCTGCAGCCATCCACAATGCTGGCATGATTCAATTCATCAGAAATGACCGTGTCCCCGGGCTGCAGCAGGGCAGGGATGACAGCTGTATTCGCATTCCAGCAGGATGTGTAGGTCAGGGCAGCTTCAGTACCTAAAAATTCGGCAACCTTGCTTTCCAGTTCCCTGTGAATGTCATAGGTACCGCATATAAACCTTACGCTGGCTCCCCCGGCACCGTATTTCTCCAATGCTTCAACAGCGCTTCCGACAATCTCATCCTTGTCAGCCAGGCCCAGATAGTTGTTGGAGCATAAAACCAGAACTTCTCCCGACCTCTCAATCAGAGAACGGGCACTCATGGGTGATTCCAGGTAACGATAGTCCTTGTATGTACCTGCGTCCCTCATGTCCTCCAGCTGTTTCCTTATCCTCTCGTAAAGCCTTTCTCTCATGATATCCCTCCATTTCAGGCACTGTGTACAATATGTCTCTGCCTGAGCTTTAATAGTACAAACAATCAATCATGAACCCAGTTCAAAATTACCTTGCCGGAATTGCCCGAGGCCATTACATCAAAAGCTTCCTTATAATCAGTATAATCGAAATGATGAGTAATAACCGGCGAGATATCCAGACCGGACTGGATCATTACCTGCATCTTGTACCAGGTTTCAAACATTTCACGGCCATAGATACCCTTGATTGTGAGGCCGTTGAACACAATCTTATTCCAGTCAATTGCCGTATTGCTGTCCTGTATGCCCAGCAAGGCTATCTTGCCCCCGTGGCACATGACATCAATCATACTGCGGAAAGCGCTGTCATTTCCGGACATCTCAAGACCCACATCAAAGCCTTCCTTCATGCCCAGATTTCGCATACATTCCGAAACAGAGTCTGTCCGGACATCAAGTGCAGCTGTTACTCCCAGCTTTTTGGCCAGCTCCAGCCGGTAGGGATTGACATCGGTGATGACCACATACCTGGCCCCGGCATGCCTGACTACTGCAGCAGCCATAATGCCTATAGGGCCTGCCCCGGTGATTAAAACGTCCTCACCTAAAACATCAAAGCTCAGTGCCGTATGAACAGCATTACCAAGGGGATCAAAGCAGCTGAACTGCTCTTCCGGTATGGACCTGTCGCAGTACCAGACATTGGTCTGCGGTATAACTATATATTCGGCAAAGGCACCTGCCCTGTTTACTCCGATTCCATTGGTGTCCCTGCACAAATGCCTCCTGCCTGCCATGCAGTTTCTGCACAGGCCGCACACCACATGGCCTTCCCCTGAAACCAGGTCACCAGGTTTGAAATCATGAACATTGCTGCCTACTGCATCAACTACGCCGACAAATTCATGTCCGATAACCATAGGAGTGTTAATGGTTTTCTGCGCCCATTCATTCCATTTATAGATATGAATATCCGTGCCGCAGATGGACGTCTTTCTGATCTTTATTCTTACATCATTTATGCCTATGTCGGGAATCGGAACCTCATCCAGCCATATGCCGGGCTCTCTGTATTTCTTGACCAATGCCTTCATAGTTCCGGAAGCACTCATAATCCTACCTTCTTTCCAACTGAAATGAAATCAAATTAAGGAGATAAAAGTAATAAGGTGTTCTATATATTGATATTTAAGTCCATTATATTGTACATACCCGCGGATGTCAATCAGGTTTTCTCCGTTATTTGGAATATATCTGATATCAACTTCCTTATTTTCCATATTATTGATTTTATCGGTACAAGCTGTTTACAAATTCGGTCAGTTTATGTTATACTGAAAAAAACATTTAATGATTGAACACAGGCTGAATGATTTTCAAGCACCATAAGGGGGCTATTGGCATTATCAGAACGCCGAATTCAATTAAGAAGCGGGGGAACCAATTACAGGGGTGAATCTCAAATGAGTAGGGTTACTCTTCAACCCGAACCCGTCAGCTAACCTCGCAGGCGTCGCAAGAGGAGATTTAAAGGTTTATACATAAGTATATTATTTTTTGCATTCAAAAAACCATGGATCTCCCATAGTTTTTTTATTTTCTTATTACATTTACATATGTGATTGCATACAGCAATCACAAGCGAAACAATTATATCTGAATCATTTACAACATATTTCAGCTGATTCAGCTGAATTCAGTGCAGCATCCATTAAAAACAGCTTAAGATAAACAGCCGGCAGCCCTTATGTGAACTTGATCATATGCACCGACTTTAACTTGTTTGCTGATTATGTAAACTTGGCTTCAGGCTGCCTTTGCCTGCCGTTTTTATTGAATAACTTTGAAATCATTTTGTTTTCAGGAGGTATGGAATTGAACGAAGTTATTCTCGAAGTAAATAACCTGGGCATTGATTTTTGTATCGAAGACCGGGTAATACCTGCTGTCGACGGAGTTGGTTTCTCACTTTTAAAAGGAGAGACTTTGGGCATAGTCGGGGAATCGGGATGCGGAAAAAGCGTCACTGCCCTTTCCATAATGAGGCTTTTGCAGATGCCCCCTGCCAGGATATCGAAAGGTGAGATCCTCTTTAAAGGAGAGAACCTGCTGCGCAAAAGCGATGAAGAAATGCGGCGGATTCGCGGCAGGGACATATCAATGATCTTTCAGGAGCCCATGACTTCCTTAAATCCCGTGTTTACCATCGGACAGCAGATTTCAGAAATCTTTATGCAGCATCAGGATCTGCCAAAAAAAGAGGCACTCTCCAGGTCCGCAGAAATGCTCAGGATGGTCAGAATCCCAATGCCCGAAAAAGCCTTGAAGCAGTATCCCCATCAACTTAGCGGCGGGATGAGGCAGAGGGTTATGATTGCCATGGCTCTTGCATGCCAGCCTGAGCTGGTAATTGCCGATGAACCTACAACCGCCCTGGATGTTACCGTCGAGGCCCAAATCCTGGATTTGATACATGAGCTGAAAGACAGGATAAACACTGCAGTCATTTTCATAAGCCACGATCTGGGAATAGTTGCAGAGGTTGCCGACAGGGTTGCTGTTATGTATTCAGGCAGAATAGTTGAATACGGAGCTGTATGCACCGTTTTTAACGAACCGAAACATCCTTATACAAAAGGCCTGCTGGATGCCATACCTGATATTGGGATGAGCAGAAATAAGAGGCTCAGGGAGATCAGGGGAGTGGTGCCATATCCTGACGAGATTAAAAACGGCTGCAGATTCAAGACCCGGTGTGATTACGTAAGGAATAAATGCATCAGCAAAGAACCACCTCTCCTGCAGCTTGGAACCGGCCTTGTACGCTGCTGGAATTGCTTATGAGCTCAGGCAGCAATGAACTTTTAGTCGGAGGTATGATTGTGTCAGCAAAAATATTGGAAGTAAAAGATTTAAAAAAGCATTTTCCCGTAAAAAGGAATTTGTTTGGAAAAACCATTGAATCAGTAAAGGCAGTGGATGGGATTGATTTTTACATTAAACCCGGGGAGGTATTGGGCCTGGTTGGAGAAAGCGGGTGCGGCAAATCCACCACAGGACGCACAATCCTGCGGCTGCTGGAGCCGACAGGCGGCAAAGTGCTTTTTGAAGGCCGGGATATTACAAAATACAAAAAAAAGCAGCTCAGATCCGTTTACAGGGATATGCAGCTGATTTTTCAGGATCCTTTTGCCTCTTTGAACCCCAGAAAGAAGGCAGGAAGTGCAATAGAAGAGGTCCTCTATGTACACAAAATGAAAGACACAGCCGAGCGAAAGGACAGGGCATTGGAACTGTTTGAAATGGTGGGCTTAAGGCAGGATGATATGGATAAGTATCCTCACGAATTCAGCGGCGGCCAGCGTCAGAGGATAGTGATTGCCCGGGCTCTTGCCGTTAATCCCAAATTGATAGTATGCGATGAACCGGTATCCGCCCTGGATGTCTCCATCCAGGCGCAAATCATAAATCTCCTGTCCGATCTTAAAAACCGTCTGGGGCTCTCATATTTGTTCATATCCCATGATCTGAGAGTTGTAAAGTACATGAGCGATCGCGTGGCAGTAATGTATCTGGGAAAGATTGCTGAGATCGCTGCGGGCGAAGAACTGTTTAAAAACCCGATACATCCTTATTCCAAAGCTCTCTTATCCTCTATTGCCGGCATCAGGCCCGGTCAGAAAAGAAAAAAGATAGTACTTGAGGGAGAGGTTCCGAGTCCGGTTAACCCCCCTTCCGGCTGCAGGTTCAGAACAAGGTGCAGGTATGCAGTAAAGCAGTGCAGTGAAGTTGAACCGCAGCTAAAATGCCTGGGAGGTGAGCACTTTGTAAGGTGTCATTTATGCTGATCTTTTTCCTTAACTCATATAACCGAACTGCAGATATGTACTAATCTGAAAACCAAAAATAAATTTACAGGGGTGATGAAAATGAAGGGTAACAAAATCAGAAAAATCTTGGTGGTTATACTGGCAGTTCTTATGTTGGTCAGCAGTGCAGCAGGATGTTCACAGAAAGCCGGTTCAGGAGCCAAAGAAAAGGTTCTGGCAATCGGTTATGATCAGGATTCAGACATTATGGATACCATGAAAACGGCCTGGTATTCCGATGCACTGATCTACATTCACGACAGACTGGTAACCAGGGACTACGAATTCGGCTACCAGCCGGGACTGGCCCAACAATGGGATGTCTCCGATGACGGAAAGACATGGATCTTTCATTTAAGAAAAGACGTTAAGTTTCACGATGGCAAGGAGTTTACTGCCGAGGATGTTAAGTGGACCATTGATACCATCAAGGATCCCGATACTGCTTCTCCCTTCAGCGGAGATCTGGATGCCATAAAGGAAGTTAATATAGTAGATAAGCATACGGTGGAAATGGTTTTAAACTATCCGTTTCCCAACCTCCTCTATAATCTTTCCGCTACCGCATCGGGAATCCATCCTGCCAACGCCTATGAGAAATATGGGGATGATTACGGCAGAAAGGTTGTAATAGGCACAGGGCCCTATAAGCTGGAGGAATGGATACCCGGAGACAAAACGGTTCTGGTGAAAAATAACGACTACAACTGGGGACCGGACTGGATGTCCAACAAGGGTCCTGCCCTGATTGACAAAATAGTACTTAAGATCATACCGGATGAAAACTCCAGATTAATGGAGCTGGAGGTGGGGGGCATTCATATCCTGAGAAACGTCCCCGAATCCAGTGTTGAAAAACTGGACAATAATCCGGACATTACCGTGCACAAGAGGCCTGCAACAAAGCTGGGATACCTGGCCTATGCAACAGACAAGGAACCCTTCACGGATGTAAGGGTGAGAAGGGCCATAAACCATGCCCTCAATAGGGAAGAGATCATACAGTTTGTGCTCAGGGGAATAGGAGAGGTTGCATACGGTTACCTTCCGCCTGCTCTAAAAGATGAGTACCTTCAGGAGAGTAAGGATCTGGCCTATGAATATAATCCGGAAAAGGCAAGGCAGCTTCTGGCTGAAGCAGGCTACCCCGACGGACTGGAGCTTACCCTTTCAGCGGATAACTCTTCCAAGAGCAGTAAACTGGCAGAGATCATACAGAACCAGCTTAAGGCTGTCAATATAAATGCGAAAATCCAGTTGTATGATTCCGCCGGCTATGCGGATATGCTCAGGGAAGGAAAGCAGGAATTGTTTATAAGGGAATACAGCTGGTCCAATGCCGATATTATTGACTGGTTCCTGCTGTCCAGCCGTTTCCCCTATCCCAACCATTCAAGGTGGGTTGATGACAAATCCGATGAGTTGATAACATATGCTGCTCAAAGGCCTACCTGGGATGAAAGAGCCGAGGCTTATAAGGATGTCCAGCGATATCTGATCGAACAGGCCGTATGGGCTCCCGTATATATTCCCATGCATATGATTGCCGTGCGCAAGGAAGTAAAGAACTTTAAATTCCACCCATGGATGCTCCAGTATAGCGATGGTTTTGATCTTGAAGTTGAATAGGATGTGCTGAATATATGCTGAAATATATTGCCAAGAGAATAATTCTGATGATTCCGGTCCTTATACTGATGACACTTATTGTCTTTGCCATATTTTATTTTGCGCCCGGAGATCCTGTCTCCCGGATTGCAGGACCTAATGTTACGCAGGAGGTCTATGAAAGCATACAAAGGAAATATGGCCTGGACCAGCCCTTTATTGTTCAGTATCACAGGTTTATAAGAAGCGTTGCGGAAGGGGATTTGGGTATTTCCATTCTGCAGCACAGGCCGGTAATAGAAATGATTAAGGAAAGACTGCCGGTTACACTGCAGATTGGACTCCTGGGTTTTGTAATAACCTTTGTTATTGCTGTTCCCGCAGGGGTTATAGCAGCTGTAAAAAAGAATACTGCCTTTGATTACCTCTGTATGTCAGGCACCCTGCTGGGGATAGCAATCCCCACATTTTGGCTTGGCATGCTGCTCTTATATGTTTTTGCCTATAAATTAAGGTGGTTTCCCATTTCGGGGGACGGCAGCCTCAGGCAGCTGATCCTGCCGGGATTTGCCATCGGCCTTACAAATGCTGCCATTACTGCAAGGATGGTGCGTTCCAGCATGCTGGATGTTCTTAAGCAGGATTATGTGCGAACTGCAAGAAGCAAGGGGCTTTATGAAAAAGCAGTGGTTTACAGACATGCACTTAAAAATGCACTGATCCCGATTATAACGCTTATGGGGCTGAGACTGGGCTGGATACTGGGCGGTTCCGTTGCCCTGGAGATAATCTT
Organism: Clostridiales bacterium; assembly: GCA_012839095.1. Taxonomy (GTDB): domain Bacteria; phylum Bacillota; class Clostridia; order Caldicoprobacterales; family DTU083; genus DUOA01. The sequence continues at coordinate 15,297 of DUOA01000145.1, read as the reverse complement.
CAGCATTCCGGGGCTGGGGAGACTGATGGTGGATTCAATACTCTCCAGAGACTTTCCTGTTGTGCAAGGGGCAATGATGGTCCTGACTTCATCAATTATTCTGGCAAATGTACTGGCTGATATATTGTATGCTGTAGTGGACCCGCGAATTAAATACGGTTGATTTTGCTGATGGAGAAGGTGATAGAAGTTGTCGATGTATCAAAGCAGGGACGTGGAAGTCAAAGTTGATGGCATATGGCTTGAAAGAGAAGCAGCAAGGGAAAGGAAAGAGGAAAAGGAAAGGGCATTCCTTGGTTTTTTCAGAAAACTTTTTAAACACAAGGGTGCGGTTATAGGAGCAGTAATAATTTTTATATTTGTATTCATGGCTGTTCTGGCACCCTGGCTGTCCCCTTACAGCTATGACAGTCCGGATATCTCCTCCGTACTGCAGGCTCCCAGCTTGAATCATGTATTCGGAACCGATGAGTTCGGCAGGGATATATTCAGCAGAATAGTTCATGGCTCTCGTATATCCCTTGAGGTAGCTTTTATAGCAGTGGGCTTTTCACTGGTAATAGGCACAGTACTTGGAGCCATAGCAGGATACTACGGCGGAGTAGTGGATTATGTCATATCTTCCATTACCGATATAGCCTGGTCCTTTCCCACAACCCTTTTGGCCATAGCCTTTATTGCTGCCATGGGCTCAGGGCTTCAAAATGTCATAATCGCCATAGCTCTGGCCAGCTGGGCAGGATACTGCCGGGTGGTGAGAGGCCAGTTTTTATCCCTCAAACAGCGGGAGTTTATTGAAGCTGCCCGCATACTGGGAATGAGCGATGCCAGAATTATCTTCAGGCATATTCTTCCCAATGCACTTACCCCTGTAGTCGTAATGGCCACCCTGGAACTGCCTAAAGCCATTGTGATTGAAGCTTCCCTGAGTTTTTTGGGACTTGGAGCCCAGCCTCCTCAGCCCAGCTGGGGGGTCATCCTGGACAGCGGCAAGGGACTGCTTGGTCAGGCGCCCTGGGTTTCCTTTTTTCCGGGCCTTATGATAATGCTGGTAGTGCTGGGATTTAATCTTTTCGGTGATGCATTAAGGGATGTTTTGGATCCTAATTCCTGATACATTCAGGGGCAGCGATTCGGTCCTAAGGCAAGCCGGCAGGCAGCTCTGCTTTCCACTGCCGGTATTTGCTGACTGAATCGCTTTCTTATGCTGCTTTACAGTTCTGCCTTACTGCTGTATCATATAGAGTGGAAAGGTATAAAGGAGAATAGGTCATGGACATATCTCATCTGCCCATAGGAAAAAACATTATGCACTACCGCAAGAAAAAGGGAATAAGCCTGGACGAGCTGGCAAGGCGTTCCGGGGTGTCCAAATCCATGCTGTCTCAGATAGAGCAGGAAAAAACCAACCCTACGGTTATAACCGTCTGGAAAATTTCCCGCGTGCTGGATACAAGCATAGAAGAGCTGGTTGAGGCAGGAAGTGATTTCCCCATCGAAGTGCTGCGCCGCTCTGAGGCACCTCTTTTTTATTCCGAGGATCATTCCTGCACGATACAGGTGAATTCACCAATACATATGATGGACAACTTAGAGCTTTATACCCTTACCTTTCAGCCCCGGGGCGGGCTTCATTCCAAGCCTCACTATCCAAAGGCAGCCGAGTTTCTTACAGTAATCTCCGGCAGGGTTAAGGTAATTGCCGGTGAGTTCAGTGCTGTTTTAAATGAAGGTGATACAGCCCGTTATCGGGCGGATCGGGATCACTCCATCATCAATCTGGATGACAGTGAAACTACGGCTTACCTGGTTGTGATGTTCCCCTGACCGTAAAGGTTTTGGGCCATACATACATATAATTACAAGGAGGACACTGGCATGAAATATCCCCTTAATTATCCTGAATTCCCCGATTACAGAACCCGTATTTTTCATCTGATGGAGTATGTCAGGCTTAAGTATGAATACGGCGCTGACAGGGAGGAGCTGAAGGCTCTGCTGAATGAATCGGAAAAATATTTGGAAGCCCTTACTGAAAAAGTGCTGGCACTGAAAGATGATCCGGAGCTGACCGCCAGAGAACCCGATAATTTGGATGAAATCCGTGCACTCAGGCCGGAGGGTCCCCGGAAAATGTGGAAGCATTTTGACGAAGAAAAATATGCAGAACGTCTGAAAGGCGCTTTTATGGGCAGGTTGGCCGGCTGTACTCTTGGTGCTCCCGTCGAATTCTGGCCAATGGAATCCATGAAGAATTGGGCTGAATACATAGGTGATGACTTTCCCCCGACAAACTATTGGTCCAAAGTTAAGAATCCAAATGAAAAACGATACCTGATAAGCGATTTTGTAAGCTATACCCGGGATGGGATAAAGGGAGTACCGGTTGACGATGACGTAACCTATACCCTGCTGGGTCTGCTTATAGCTGAGGAATACGGGCTGGATTTTACCGTGGAAGATGTGGGAGCTGCCTGGCTTAAGTATCTGCCCCTGGCTTACACGGCAGAGGAGATTACATTAAGAAACCTGAAGGAAGGCATTCCCGCTGAAAAGGCAGCTGAAAAAGGCAATCCCTTCGTACAGTGGATTGGTGCGGATATCCGCTCTGACCCCTGGGGATACCTTGCTCCGGGCTATCCCGAGAAGGCTGCCGAAATGGCATATCGGGACGCTTCCTTAAGCCACAGGAGAAACGGAATATATGGAGAGATGTTTTTCAGTACAGCCATTGCCGCTGCCTTTGAAACCGGCGATCCCGTGGAAGCCCTGCATATAGGCCTGACGGAAATTCCTGAAAAGTGCATGCTGGCGGAAGACGTCCGCTGGGCATTAAAGGAAGGGGCAAAAATAAATAATTATCTTGATGCCCGGAAAGCAGTACAGGATCGGTTCGGAGACATGAGCGGAGTACATACCAATCTGAATGCCTGCCTGACCATTTTCGGAGTGATGATCGGCAGGGAGGATTTTACCAGGGTCATAGGCGAGACCGTCGCCATGGGCTATGACAATGACTGCACAGCCGCTACTGCCGGCAGCCTGGCCGGTGCGGCATACGGAATCGGCAATATTCCGGAACACTGGTATAAACCCTTTAACAATACCGTCTTATCATATATGAACGGTGTGCCGGAATTCCGAATCGATGATGTTCTCAAGAGATTTGCAGTACAGGCAAAAAAAGTATTTGAATAAAGCACTGTATTTGACAAGACAGATATGAACTTCAGAAATATGGACACATACAGAGAGGCGGCAGTAATACTTCAGACTGCCGCCTCTGCCTCTTCTGATGCAGCTGATTTACGGGCAAGATAGTATATAACCAGCACACCTGCCAGCATAAATACCGCTGTCAGCAGCAAAACCAGCTGCTTGTTCCCCATTACGGTGCTGCCCACCCGCAGCTCAAGGCCGTCCGTCATAGTGATGAACTGCCTGCCCAGGGAAGCACCGAGAAAACCTGCAAAATTGTTCATGGCAGCGTAAAACCCCAGAAGATTGGTCTGATTTTCTTCCGGCATATTGACATAGGGAAGGTTGGAGAATACCAGATTGATGCCCGGAGAGATCAAAAAAGAATAGATCATGGACAGGGGATAAAGCAGCAGGCTCTTCTCGGTAACAAAGGCCAGACCTATATAGTGGGCAATAAACAGACTGATGCACAGATACAGGGCCCGGTACCATGAAGTAGTGTCCACCCTCTTTCTCCAAATGGGCATGGCCAGGAGCATGGCAGGCACACTGAGCATATTTACCGTATTGATAAAGGAATAGGAAATATTAAGCTCCCTGAGCAGGTAAACACTGTAGAAAGAACCGGGTATGTTGGCGGAAAAAGCCCACATACATGCTATAACCACAGTAATGAGGTATTTCTTTTCCCTGAAGGGACTGAGCAGCACATCCCTCACTCTGACATTTCTGGCTGCAACCGGATATTCCCGTATTTTCGACATATAGTATATATCCAATACCGAAAGTACCAGGGCAAGCCCGCGAAGCAGCAGCAGGCCGGTCAGCTCATAGCCTTTGTACTTGAAGGCATCCACCACCCGGCTGGACAGCAGAACCACCGTAAATACTATGATGCTGTTGGTAATCTGAATAAAGGAAAAATAGCGGGAGCGCATCTCGTTGGGAACGCTTTTTATATGCCAGACCTGGTATCCGGGAGCCAGCATTGCATTTGTCACATTGACCAGCAATACCACTACCAGAATCATGGCCAACTTCAGGGCATCCGCAGCGGAAAACAGCGGAATAACGCTTATAAGTACAATGTTCATGAAATGGACGATAACCCGCCCGGTCAGCAGTATCCTTTTCCGTTCCCGGAACTTATCCAGCAGCAGGGGAGAAAAAACCTGCAGCATATTCCCAAACATTACTGTCATAGTTACCAGCCCGATATAGGAATCGCTGGCATTCATAAGAAGCAGTAAACCGGTCAAAAAGTTTCCGCCTATAAGATTGGCCGAAACTCCCCCGCTGTAAGTTGCCAGCAGTATATATCTGCGGTTTCGCGCATACTCTTCTCTTCGCCCGAAGAGCATGGCAACTTCAGTACGCCAGCCTGCTAAAAATCTCACGCATGACACCTTCCTTCCAATAAAGGAAAAACAAGCATTTCAGCAAGAAAAAGGAGACACAATCCCATCCGGATATATATAGACGATTGTATCTCCATTAAACCTGAAAATTCCACCGGTACAAACTTAGAAAACAAAAATCACAGAAGCTCCGCTTCTACAGAACTGAAAAGTCACTCCTGTATAAGGGCTGCATATTCAATGGAAGCAACCTTGCCATCTTCAATGACAAACAAGAGTTCCGACTGTCCTTTTGTATATTTATATAAATTGGATTCTTCCGTATAGTTGTCTCCGTATGTCTTCACTACTTCATCCACATCAGCATAAAGGTAAACCCCTTCTTTTGTGGATACGCTGTCATCCAGGAAAATAACCGACAGGACGTAGTCCACACCGTTCAGCTCATAGGTGCGTATTTCGAATCCGCCGTAAGCATAAATCTTTTCCAGACCCGGCAGCGCGCAGCTTTCTGCCTCAAAATAGCCCACCGGCTCCCCCAGACGGGCCAGAATGGGTTCTGTCTCATCATGCATGGCTATGGTTACCCCGTTTGCCTCAAATACAAATCCCTTATCGGCAGGCTCGGAATTGCCCTGCTCTTCCTGGCCGCTTTTTGCAGGATCACCCACTGAGCCATTGGGTTTGTCTGCCGGATTATTGCATCCGGCCAGCAAAAACAGCAGTGCTGCAATTATTATAATAAATCTCTTCATTTCTTCCGCTCCTCTCGGTCGGAGACTTAAGTCAGCTCAGCCTTCCACTTACTGGTTGCCGCCGGCTATGCTCCTCAGATATCCGTATTTTTCTATTTCATTGTGCTGGTTTTCGGCCATCTGGTAGTAGAAGTCCACCTTATCCTGCCAGATCAGCCTGTACTTCTCGTCCTGTCTGTGATCCTCCAGATCAAATTTTTCTTTAAGGATATTCCCGAAATAAGCTGAAAGCTTTTCAGCACCGGACAGGTTCAGGTGAAGGCCGCTGTCATAGGTGTCTGTTGTATACAAATCTATTCCCATTTCATCCATCCGCTCAAGGAAGTTAATATAAAGCAGGTCATGCTCTTCAGCATATTCCTTTATCTGGGCATCCCATTCATCATACCAGTGCGGGTATATGGTAGGAGCCTTCATAAGAACCAGCTCTATATCATTTTCCTCAGCCAGCTCAACCATTTTATCCAGATAGTGCCAGGCGTTTTCCCCAAGATTGTAATCGGGCAGCTTCCTGGGCGTGGGTATGGAAGTAACAGGCTTGACATCCACCCTCATATAGTAGCCGTTATGAAATATCTTGTCTTTTTTGAACATATATTTAAAGTCCTCATGGGTCAGCTCGCTCCATCTGGAATGGTAGCGAAGCAGCGGGAACAGGTATTCTATCATATGTTCGTCTTCCGTCATGGAGGCCCGGATGGCTCTTATCTTGGACATGGACAGCCTCATACCGTCCAGTGTCAGCCGGTTGTATTCCTCTTTCTGAGGCTCGTTATATTTCATGGCAAGCACATTGAATACGAAAACTTTGGGCTTTTCGTATTTGAGGGTTTCCTCCATCAAATAGTAGGACTGCCAGATAAGCTGCTGGGCACTTCCCCGGATATAGCTGGTTATTCCATACTTTTCCCACAGGGTTACCGGAGAGATGTTTCCGTAGACTTCGCAATCCCCGATAAAAATCACGTCATGCCCGGCATTCTCCTGATAATATTCCTCTATCAGGGAGCCTTCCACAATAGCTGTAACATACTTGGGCATGAGCAGCTTCTGCAGCAGAAACAAGGTTAATATGAGACAACATATAGTTGTAAGTTTCAATAGAGTTCTCTTATGCGTCATAGCGTCCTCCTAGAACTGATTGTAGATAAACTGACTGGAATCATAACCTACGCCATAAGCACCCAGCACTATAATGACAATTATCATGCCATAGTACAAAGCATAACGTACCATATGAGGCTTTGCCGCAAGTTTGGCCCTTACACTGCCGGTTCTTTGGATTAAGCTTACAGTAACCAGCACTACAAGCCCCATCAGGAGAACAAGATAGTCGGCCAGGCTGAGCCCCAGATTCAGCAGCGATCCGTTAAAGAGCTCATGATAGTTGAATACTGTAAACATGGACCAGAAGGCTCTGAATGTTGTGGGTACATCCACATAACAATCAAACATTCTTATACTGCTCATTAATAAAACCGTACGGACAACCTGAAACAGGCGGAAGCCAAACTTATGCTTCACATCAAATTTATTGTGAAACCATGTATAAAAGGGCTGAAGCTCCTGGGAGAGAATAATTACGAAGCAGTTGGCCATACCCCACATGAAGAAGTTCCAGGAAGCGCCGTGCCAGATGCCGGTGGCAGCCCACACAACAATGGAAGAAATATATATGGGTATCCGCCTTCCTATTGCTTCGCCCAGGGTCTTTCTGCACCACTTGGTAAAATTAAGCATGGGCTTCCATACAGAAATAGGATAGAAGAGATACTCTCTGAACCAGGAACCCAGGGATATATGCCATCTTCGCCAGTACTCGGTAATATTCTTGGAGAAATAGGGCCTGTTGAAATTCTCCTTCAACTTGATGCCCAATACCTGCCCGATTCCAATGGTTATGTCTATACCGCCTGTAAAGTCGGCATAGAGCTGAAATGCATAAAACAGCATTCCCACCAGGGCAAAGGCCCCCTGATAGGTTTCGGGATCCTGAATTAAGGTCTTGACTGCAACCAGCATCCGATCTGCAAGAACTACCTTTTTGAAAAATCCCCATAAAATTCTCTGCAGCCCGAAGCTTACATTCCTATAGTCAAAGTCATGTTCCTTATAGAGGGTCTCTGACAGATCATCGAACCTGCTTATGGGCCCCTGCACCAGCTGGGGGAAGAAAGACACAAAGAGGGCCAGTTTGAAAATATTCTTTTCCGGGGGATATTTCCCTCTGTATACATCTATCATGTAGCCCATGGTCTGGAAGGTGTAGAAAGAAATACCCATAGGCAGTGCCAGTTTAAGAAAACTAATTTGGCTGCCGCTGCCAAAAGCCTGCAGCAGATAGTTGACATTTGCTATACCAAAATTGGCATACTTGATAACTGCCAGTATTCCGAAGTTCAGCAGCAAACAGTATAAAAGCCACTTCCACTGCCTTGACTTAATGGCAGCCTTATACTCCTTCCTGTCTTCCCGGGACAGGCGCCCCTTATTCTCAGCCAGGTAGGCTGCCTGCTCTTCGTGCAGGCTGTGTATCCTGTTTCCTGCGATATAGGCGGACACCGTGGTAGTCAGAATATATATCAGGAACTTGGGCCCGGAGAAGAAGTAAAAGATGTAGTTAGCCGCCAAAAGCAGCATCCACTGAAACCTCTTGGGAATCAGGTAGTATACAAGAAACAATATAAGCAAAAATGCTATAAACTCATAAGAAGTAAAAAGCATGGCTGTCACCTGCTATTCATCATCAGATAAACGTGTTATCAATGCATATAAGGCCTTGGCCGAGTTAAAATTTTCCGGAATGATTTCTTCCGCAGGAATAGCAATGTCATACTCTGCGTTTATCTCCGATATAACCGTTATAATATCAAATGAATCCAGTATTTTATCATCAATCAGGGTTTCACAGTTTTCAAAATCCACATCGGGATGCAATTCTTCCAGTATTTCCAATAAAGCTTCCATCTTGTTCATTCTCCTTTATGCTTATGTTAATTATTAATATTGCAGACATCTTATTATAACATCTTACTGCTATACATCACTACTATATTACATGTTAATTAATGCCTGCAACTCCTTGTTGTTAAGTGGTTATTAAACATCGGTACTGCTCTTTAAGCTGCTTGCCGCATAACTTTATGGATGCAGCTGCCAGAACGTCCAATACATCTATATAGCCTGCACCCAGCTTATGATCCCTCTTTACCAGGGACAGCTCGGTACATCCCAGTATTATCACTTCCGCTCCCATATTTCTCATCTCCTGAAAAGCAGCATTCAGCTTTTCTTTCTGAACAGGACGTCCTGCTTTTATGTCCTTGTATATGACATCCATAATATCCTGCTGCCTTTCTGCGGAAGGCAGGATGCTGCTGATGCCGGCAGCCTTCAATTCCTTCTGAAAGAGGCCGCTGGCAATGGTTCCGTCCGTGGCGGCAATCCCGGCAGTCTTCACATGGTTTCTCTTCAGCTGCCCGGCGGTTTCCCTTAAAACATGAATTATGGGTGCATAAATTGATTCCGCCAGGGTATCATAAAAGTAGTGGGCAGTCACGCAGGGAATTGCAATGCAGTCAACACCCAGCCCTGCAAGCTGCCTGCCTATTTCAATCATGGGCACAACCGGGTTTTCCTTCGTATGCCCCAATATATAACCAGTTCTGTCGGGAATGGACGGAGCATTGTACACTATCATCTCCAGGTGATCCTGATCCCGCTGCGCGTCCGTCATGCCGACCACCAATTCCATGAAATATGCCGTTGCCATCGGTCCCAATCCGCCGATTACCCCCAGGCCCATCTGTATATCAGCTCTTTTCCGTATAGTATAATTTTACTCCAATGGGGTTGCAGGGTATTTATCGCTGTCCCATACATGGCTGTTGCCATATTTGTCGGAGTATGCCTTAAGGTCGGCATCGGTCATCATAAAGAATTCGCCGCCGGTTTTGCGCGGAGTCGTATCATAATGGTACCATCCTTCACCCAGGTTGACCATACTCCAATAATGACCACCGCCGGTCTTAACAATATCCAGATTCTCAATGCCGGCTCTGTTCAGCAGGGCCTTGGTTATGCCGAAGTATACATAACAGTCACCTTTTTTCTTATCAAAGCCGTCATAGGCAGCCTGCAGCCAGTCTGTGTTGTTTTCATAATCATTGTCGTATCTGATATTGGATCTGACCCATACGTAAATAGCCCTGGCCTTTTTTCTGGGTGTCATATCCTCTGTAAATATGGATTCCAGAACCTGATCCGCCAGCTGGTAAACCTCATCCTCATGAGGATGGACAACCGGCGGTTCATTGACAATGATCTCAATTGTCTTGGTTGCAGCATTGCCTGCAGAATCTGTTGCCGTATAGGTAACCGTATAGGTGCCGGGCTCCCTTAAGTTTACCCGGCTGCTGTCTATTTCCAGTTTCACATTATCGTCCATGTTGTCTGTAACGGTAACATGACTTCTATAGGAAACCTTGTCCCCGACAAAAACCTCCAATTGATCCCCGCCCTCTATTACGGGAGGTTCAGTATCCGTAATAACAGGATCCTGCGGTTCATCTGTTTCTCCCGGTTCCTCACTTTCAACAGGAGCTTCTGTGGCCGGTGGAGGAGTGTTTTCCGTTTCATGCTTGTCACCTGTCATATCCAGTATGGCAGCATATAAATTATCACGAAAAGCAACAAGGCCAATAATAATTATAATGGTTGTAAGAAAAGCAAAAAATCTTTTTCTGACAGCCCTCTTTCTTTTTTGACTCTTCCTTCTGTCCGTTCTCATAATACATCCCTTCATATACTTTTATTCAAATTCACATCAAGCCACAGCGGAAGTATGCCGGTTACTTATATAAATACCCGGAGACCTCCAAAAAAGTTTTCACCTGTCACATATTTTTGATATATGCTTTCGCTGCATATAATAATGCTCCGGAGTATCTGCGTAAATATCTGCGTAAACATCTGCATATCTTCTTTCATTATATAGCTGTATAGTCGGTCTCCTTATTGCTATTATTGCCTGATACTATTCATATTAATTCAGACTGATTGAAGGAATCAGCCATTATGACATAACCGGGCACTACCGGGCACTATTATCTACATCTATGACACAGTATAAACTATAAATGTTTCAAAACTATGAATAAATATTGCAGATTTACAAAAGGCAATGTTAATAAAGCGGAGCATTTAATAATACTCCGCCTGCCCTGCCTTTATGATTTATCAGCCTATAACTGAACCTCTCTTCCCTTTTCGGAAGATTCATAGATCTTATCCATAAGGAGAGAGCTTGCAATTACATTGTCAATGTTTGCACGTTCCTTTCTGCCCTCCTGCGCACTTTTTACAAAGGCATCTATCTCATCGTAGTACATATCAGCCATGGTAAAGGTAGGTGTGGTTTCATACAATACACCGTCCTTCGATGTCCATATGGTGAAATTGCCGCCATAATTAAGCTTGATTCCTGCTTTGTCACCCAGGAATTCGATAAAGGTGGCGCTTTCATTTATGTTTTGAGCCCATGCGCCGTTCAGGGTTATGGTGGGACCCTCTGTGCGAATCATGCCTGTAACAAAATCCTCAACATCAAAGGTGCCGCTGTAATCCGGGGGCCCTGCCCACATGCCGGTATACACGTACTCTTCCATATTCTTGGCCATTTCACTGTATGCCGCGGCAGATACCGCCTTAAGCTCAGGCGAACCAATACAGTACATGATAAGGTCCAGATAATGCACGCCCCAGTCTATGAGAACGCCGCCCCCTGCCAGTGATTTTGTGGTAAAGGGACCGCCCAGGCCTGGAATGGAACGATAGGCACGGAATGAACAATAGATGTGGTACAGTTTGCCCAGTTCCCCGCCCTGGATCAGATCTTTAACCTTGTTGACAGCGGTATGATAACGATTTACCACGCCAATATTCAGTATGCGGTTATTGTCATCTGCTGCCTTTTTCATGGCAGCTGCCTCCTGATAGTTCATTGCAGCCGGCTTCTCGCATAGAACATGCTTTCCTGCATTAAGGCAGTCAATGCTTATAGGTGCATGCAGGTAATTGGGTACACAAACAGAAACCAATTCCACTTCAGGATCGGCAATGGCTTCCTTATAATCTGTAATGGCATATTCAGCATCGAACTTTTCCTTGAAGGCCTGCGCCCTTTCCGGAATAATGTCTACCGCATATTTAATCTCAGTGAGTGGATTTGAGTGATAGGCAGGCCCGTGTGCGCCGTTGGCTATGGCACCGTTCCCAATCACTGCAACCTTTATCTTCTTCATATAAATTCCCTCCAGACAGTTTCTGCATTTCATTCATTTAATTATAAATAATAATCAGTAAATTATTATGTTTTCCTCAATTATACCAAGATTTTGCCGTTTAGTACATGCCATTTGCTTATAAAGATCTTTTTGCATGTTGACTCTACTTAAAATGCCAAACAGCAAAAGACAATACCTGTTGCAGTGCCAATTTATAAAGTCCTGTTAAACTTTTACATGATTTGTGATATACTAACACAAGCAATAATAGGGTTTTTACTATCTTAACAGTCTACGGCGGTCACTATCTTGCTTACGGGCAAGACATCACTTCTATTGGGGGTTTGTGTAATGAAAATTTTTCAAAAATGCGCGGATTTCACCATAGTCGATGAAATTAAAGAACAGGGGATATACCCATACTTCCACAAACTGGAGTCCCGGCAGGATGTGGAGGTCATAATGGAAGGCAAGCGCAGGATAATGCTGGGTTCCAACAATTATCTCGGACTCACCGTCCACCCGGAAGTTATGGAAGCGGCTGCGAAAGCCATTGAAAAATACGGCACCGGCTGCTCCGGTTCCCGGTTTCTGAACGGCACCCTGGACATGCACATACAGCTGGAAGAGGAGTTGGCGGAATTTGTCGGCAAGGAAGCGGCATGTACATTTCCCTCGGGCTTCCAGACAAACCTCGGCATTATAAGTTCCGTTGTGGGCCGGCATGACTATATTTTAAGCGACAGGGAAAACCATGCCAGCATATATGACGGCTGCAGACTCAGTTTCGGCGAAACCATCCGGTACAAGCACGAAGATATGGAAGACCTGGAGCGCTGCCTTGCAAAGCTCCCGCTGGACGCCGGCAAACTTATAATAACAGACGGCGTATTCAGCATGAGCGGAGATATCTGCAATCTGCCGAAAATTGTGGAGCTGGCAAAGAAATACAACGCCGCCGTAATGGTGGATGACGCCCATGGTTTTGGTGTCCTCGGCAAGGGCGGACGGGGTACGGCAGACCACTTTGGCCTGACAGATGAAACAGACATAATAATGAGCACTTTCAGCAAATCCCTGGCAAGTCTCGGCGGCTTTATGGCGGCGGACAAGTATATTGTTGAATATGTCAGGCACAACTCAAGACCCTTTATATTTGCCGCTTCAGTACCGCCCGCATCATGCGCTGCCGCCCTGGCCGCACTGCGGGTTATCAAAAAGAATCCCGGACTCGTTTCCAGGCTCTCGGATTTGGCCCTCTATATGAGAAAGGGGCTTAAGGAACGAGGGATTCCGGTCAGAGAATCCAAATACACAACGCCTATTATCCCATTCTATACATATGATTTTGAGACTACCCTCATTAAGGCAAAAGAGATTTATGAAGCAGGTGTTTACCTTAATCCGGTTCTTCCGCCGGCAGCACCTGCCGGTAAATGCCTGCTCAGAATCAGCCTGATGGCCACACATACATATGAGCTGCTGGACGAAGCGATGGATATTATCCACTCGGTAATAAACAAAAAATGAAAAGACGGCATTGCTTCGGCATATAGCATATAAAAGAATCCCGATAGGTTTGAGATTAGGGGAGGATTCGATATAGTCTCTTTCAATGGAATTATTAGTAACTATGTACTAAGATAAGCTCGCCCGCGATTTCCCCTGAATCCCTTAAATTAAGCAAAGAAAAACAGGAGTTCATCTTGTCATAAGAAAATTCCTGTTTTTCTTTTTACTGCTGCCTTGTTAATTACCTTGTTTCTGACCTGTTTGCATTTTACCTTTCAACTTGTTTTAACAGCTTTCCGGAAATAAGCTGCTAATATAGGTCAGACTGCTTAAGCACGTGCTCCATATGTATCATTCATATCCACACTATTGATGTCAATTCCAAGGGCTTTTGCCACTCCCTCACCATAAGCCGGATCAGCCAGATAGCAATGACGGATATGACGCTTTTGCACCAGTTCTGTTGTGCCTTGCATATTGCGGGCGGTATTTTCGAACAACCTTTGCTGTTCTTCTTTGGTCATAAGACGGAAGAGCTTTCCTGGCTGTTCATAATAGTTGTCGTCATCCTCCCGGAAGTCGTAGTTGCCTGCCGGTCCATCACCATCATAAGGGGGCTCCGCCAGTTCATTCTGATCCCTCCACATACCATATGAGTTGGGATTGTAGTGCAGGAAGCTGCCATAGTTGCCATCCACCCGCATGGCACCATCACGATGGAAGTGATTGGTTTCTACCTTCGGACGGTTAACCGGTATCTGGTGATGATTAACTCCCAGGCGATAACGCTGGGCATCACCATAGGCAAATAAACGACCCTGCAGCATGCGATCCGGAGAATAGCCAATGCCTGGCACCACGTCGGCAGGATTGAAGGCTGCCTGTTCAACATCGGCAAAATAGTTATCCGGATTTCTGTTCAGCTCAAAGTAACCAACTTCAATGAGCGGGAAATCTTTCTTGTACCAGACCTTAGTCAGATCAAAGGGATTGTCGGGATGGTTTCTTGCCTCTTCCTCGGTCATAACCTGGATGTACATGGTCCATCTTGGATAATCGCCCCGTTCAATTGCTTCGTAAAGATCCCGCTGATGGGATTCACGATCATAAGCAACAACTTCTGCAGCCTCCTGGTCTGTAAGATTTTCGATGCCCTGCTGAGTAACAAAGTGGAACTTCACCCATACCCTTTCATTATCCTTGTTAATCAATGAGAAGGTGTGTGAGCCAAAGCCATGCATATGACGATAGCTCTTTGGAATGCCTCTGTCACTCATGGTGATGGTTACCTGATGCAGGGCTTCCGGTATCATGCTCCAGAAATCCCAGTTGTTCTGCGGGGAACGCATATTGGTGCGGGGATCTCTCTTTACAGCATGGTTCAGGTCGGGAAAGAGCATGGGGTCTCTGAAGAAAAAGACGGGGGTATTGTTTCCAACGAGATCCCAGTTTCCTTCATTGGTGTAGAATTTTATTGCGAAACCTCTAATATCCCTTTCCGCATCTGCTGCACCTCTCTCACCTGCTACTGTTGAGAAACGTACAAATACATCTGTTTGTTTTCCGATTTCAGAGAAAAGATCTGCCTTGGTGTACTTAGTGATGTCATGGGTGACGGTAAAGGTTCCAAAAGCTCCGGAACCCTTTGCGTGCATTCGCCGCTCTGGTATCACTTCGCGGTTGAAATGACTCATTTTCTCAAGATACCAGGTATCATCCAGCATTGCTCCGCCTCTTTTTCCAGCGGTTTTGATGTTTTCATTGTGTGCAACAGGTCGGCCGTTTACCGCAGTCAGCGGCTTCTTCGGGCTCTTGTCCCGCCCATCGTTTGGTTGATTTTTCTTATCCATTTAATCCCCCCTGATTTTATATTTGAGCGAATTTCATATTCTACAATTTAGCAAAACAGCAGGTTGTATATAACAAAAGAACTGTTTTACCCCTGAAAAATTGAAATCGCTTACTGTTTTATGAAAAGCCCTGCACGTGTTGAAGTTTTCAGCAGCATCCAAAAACCACACGAAGAGGTGATACTAATTTATATTCGACAATAATGTCTGTTTTCTCTTGAAGAATTATCTGTTGCTATATAGGTACCCAGATTTAGATATTTTGACACAAATAATGAAAATACTTATTTCCAAAAAGCAAAAAACGCATGAAACCTTGATTCCATGCGTTTTTCTG
>DUOA01000144.1 GCA_012839095.1 Clostridiales bacterium | reverse complement strand
CTGTTATTGAAAACAACTTCCTGGCAGTAATTTCGATACGATTGGTCGAAGAGGAAATAAAAAGTGGTAAAATGTACCCTGTTATAAATACAGACAATGAGTGGAACAGATATTTTAGTATTGTATATCACAAGAATAAGGTGATAACTGAAGAAATGGAAACGCTTTTAGAGGTTGTAAGTAACTATAAACATATAGATATTCTTCAGGGGATTAATGTTGGCAAGTTACAATAAGGAAGAGCATCCGGGATAACAGGCAAAGTTATTACTATTAGCGGATTCTATGGGGAATTATTAAGCCTGCAATAGTTGTTACAAAGGAAGGATGAAAATTTAATGCAGTTCAAATTTTATATGCCCACCGAAATACATTTTGGTGAAGATGTAATTATAAATAATAAAGAAGTTTTCAGTAAAATAGGGAGCAAAGCTCTAATTGTTACAGGAAGAAGCTCCGCAAAAAAGAATGGATCATATGATGATGTTAAGAAAGCACTTTCCCAGACCGGAGTAGAACACTTACTTTTTGATGAGGTAGAGGAGAATCCGTCTTTAGAGACCATAGAAAAAGGAAGCGAGATAGGAAAGAGCAATAATGTGGATTTTATTATAGGTATCGGCGGCGGATCGCCTATGGATGCCGCGAAAGCTATTGCTGTATTCATAAAAAATCCGGAAATACATAAAGATAATATATTTAGTGCAGGAAAGCTGGATAGTATTCCAGTAGTGGCTGTGCCAACAACTTCAGGTACGGGTTCAGAAGTTACCCAATACAGCATAGTGACTTCCAATAAGGAAAAGACAAAGAAGAACCTGGGGCAAAGCATATTCCCAAAAGCAGCTTTTATTGATAGCAAATATACTTTTGCTCTACCTTATGAAATTACTGTTAATACCGCCATCGATGCTTTTACCCATTTAGTTGAAGGATATTTAAACACTAATAGCACTAATATGTCAGATGTTTTTGGAGAGAAAGGTTTTGAGTTATTTAAATACTGCTTTGAAAAATTAATAGGCAAAGAATTGAGTCCGGAGTTTAGAGAGAAGGTTATGATGGCTTCTGTTATGGGTGGGATACAAATTGCGCATACCGGTACCTCCCTGCCCCATGGAATGGGATATCCGCTGACTTATTTCAAAGGGCTGCCCCATGGACTTGCTAATGGTGTTTTAACTATAGAGTTCTTAAAATCCTTTAAGGAGCAAAGAAAGATAGATAGAATGTTAAATATTCTGGGATTTAGGCATCTGGCAGAATTGGAGGCCGTTTTTAATTGCTTAATTGATGTAAAGATTGATATTACAGAAGATGAAATTTATGAATATTCCAGGAGCTTTATTGCCAATAAAAATAAGTTAAAAAATCATCCGGAAGAAGCAGGACTTGAAGATATCATACGTATTTATAGTAAGAGTCTGCTCAAAAATTAACTATTTGCTAAATGTTTTACTCCTCGCTATGTTTTCGATGAGCATACCGAGGTTTTTTTATTTTAATAAAGCTTTTATGGGTATATTATCTTGATCTGATAATTTTTAAGGAGTGCTTATATGCAAAAGAAAACAGCTATTATTACAGGCGGAGGCAGCGGGTTTGGAAGAGAAGTGGCATTGAAGTTAGCAAAAAAAGGAACAAATATTACAGTAGTAGACATATCCAGAGAAAACGGCGAAGAAACTGTTCGTCTATGTAAGGAGCTAGGCTGTAATGCAATTTTTGTACAAGCAGATGTTAGTAAAGTAGAGGATGTAAAAAAATATGTTGCCAAAACAATTGACTCTTTTGGAAAAATAGATTTATTTTTTAACAATGCAGGAGTTTCTGGTTCCGGAGTTCGCACCATTGAATGTTCTGTAGAAGAATTTAATAATATTGTTGATGTAAATCTTAATGGTGTATTCTATGGGCTAAAGTTTGTAATTAGTGAAATGCTCAAAACCGGAGGCGGAGTAATTGTAAATACAGCATCTTTGGGCGGTTTGGTTGGAATACCTACCTTGGGTGCATATTCCGCAACAAAACATGCTGTTATTGGACTGACAAAAACCATAGCCGGAGAGTATGGAAGGGAAAATATCAGAATTAATGCGATTGCTCCAGGGACTAATGAAACACCGATGGTAAAGGCGTACCCTAAAAAGGCTATTAAACAAATGGCCGAAGCAGTTCCAATGGGCAGATTAGGACAACCCCATGAAGTGGCAGATGTAGTTTGTTTCCTGCTAAGTGAGCAATCTTCCTATATTCATGGCGCTGTTATTTCGATTGATGGTGGTGCAGCTGCTTTATAGCATAATGAAAGTTAGCATCTGAAGCTTTACTATATAACATTTTTGTGAAAGGTAGCCGTCATATTGATTGGCTGCTTTTCCCGTCTCATTAGCACTTCTAATTGTTTGTTTAACCTTTTTTAGGTGGTAATAGCTTATCGACAATCAAGACACCATTTCTGACTTAAGAAAAGTTTACCAAGGGATATTGACATTTCAAACACTAGTGAATATAATTCAATAGTAGATAACATATTCTACTGGTTAATAACAAGGGAGGGAGTATGTGAATATACAATACAAAAAGGGTGTGCTGGATCTGTGCGTATTGTCGCTGCTGAAAAAGCACGATCGTTATGGATATGAAATATCTGAATACTTGTCTAACCATATCGACATAGCCGATGGTACTGTTTACCCGATTTTAAGAAAGTTAAAGAGTGAAGGCCTGCTAACTACTTATATGCAGGAAGAAAGCGGCGGGCCTCCACGCAAATACTATTCGCTTACAAAACTTGGACTGGAGACATATAAAAAAGAACGTGCACAATATCTGAATTTTGCCAAAAGGGTAGAAATCTTATTGGAGGATGATAGTAATGACAAGGAATGAATTTCTTTCAAAACTTGCTGATGAACTTAAAAAGAACAATATTACTGATTCTGATGAAATTATCTGCGAGTACGAACAGCACTTTGCTTTCAAAATGGCAGATGGTTATTCTGAAGAGGAGATTACAGCTAAGCTGGGTAATCCTGCTGAGCTTGCTTCTCAATTTGAGAGCGTTGGAGAAGTAAAAAAGAGTGGGGGCAGGAAAGCAGCTACGATAATAGGTCTCTGTGTTTTTGACATATTTGCAGGTGCTTTCTTTGTTCTGCTTGCAGCCTGGGAGATAATCATGGCAGTCTTTTCACTTTGCAATGCAGTGGCAGCAGTATGCTTGTTTAGCGGCATAAGTCCTTGGTCGCTGATTCCAAGCATACCCTATTGGCCTAGTATGGTGTTCGGCTTGTCTCTGTCTGCACTTTCTGTACTGTCAGCTGTTGGCTGCATTTATTTCACTGCATTCATTCGCCAACTCATGCGTTCTTACAGCCGCTTCCATCAAAACACAATAGCAGCAGCTTCAGGCAGTGCTGTACTCCCTTCACTTGGCATATATCCACGGCTGCCGGCTAAATTCAATAGACGAATTCGTTCAGTTGCCTTGTTTTCCCTAACGCTGTTTACCACTTGCTTTGTTCTTGGAATGATCATATCTATGATTTTATCCGGTGCCCTGGAGTTTTGGCATGCTTGGGGCTGGTTTGGATACAAGTCGTGAAATGACTCAGGAGGTAAAAATGAAAACCATACTGATTACTGGCGCTTCATCAGGTATCGGGCTGGAAACAGCACGTACTTTAATCCGACAAGGATACAGTGTTATTGGGGTTGCCCGCAGTGAGGCTAATTGCGATCGAGCTAAAGAAATGATCTTATCCGATAACCCAAATGCGAAAATTATCTTTTTTATGGCTGACCTAATGCAACAGCGTGAAGTTGTGAGGGTTGCTGAGGAAATCACTTTATATCTGAATGAAAAATGCAGTGGTGAACTATATGCTCTAATAAATAACGCTGGCTGTGTACGCAGTTGGTATATGACTACTGACGAAGGCTATGAGCAGCAATTCGCACTCAATCACCTGGCAGGCTTTTTACTGACACATAAACTTCTGCCGGCTCTGATAAAAGCGCAGGGGCGTGTAATAATGACGGGAAGTGAATCTCATAAGGGTATCAAGGTACGTTGGGATAACATTATGCTGAGTCGCAGGTACAATCCGCTAACAGCCTATAAACAGTCAAAACTATGCAATATTCTTTTTGCGAAAGGGTTAAACGATCGTTATGCGGCAGCCGGCATCCGTGCATATGTAGTTGACCCTGGTCTGGTAAACACAGACATAGGCAGCAAAGAAACTGGTGCTCTTGTCAATTTTATATGGTCTGTTCGTAAGAGGTATGGTGTACCACCTTCGGTTCCTGCCAAAACCTATGAATTTTTGTGTGAACAAAAATTTCCTCCGGATGGGCTGTATTATTACTTTTGCAAAGAAAAGAATTACAGCAAGCAGGTAACAAGTCAAAATGCTGACCGCCTGTTCGAATTAAGCGAACGTCTTTGCGATATTCGTTATGAGAAGGTGTAACAATTATGAACGTAATGATTACCGGCGCGGCCGGTGGTTTAGGGAGAACGTTTGCAAATGAATGTGCTCGACGTGGATATAACCTGTTTTTGACCGATATAAACGAGGAAGGTTTGCTTTGCCTAAAGCGCGGTTTGGAAAGGCAATTTGATGTTGTGGTTACAAAAGCAGCCTGCGATCTTACTGATGCAGAAAACGTGGACAGAATGCTAGATATGATAGATAAGTATGAAATACGCTTTGATATGCTGCTAAATATAGCAGGACTTGACTATGAGGGAGGATTTATGGAACGTGACAGGGAGAAACTTGTTAAGATAGTTTCACTAAACAATGCAGCAACCCTGCGTATTACCCATGCTGTTTTTAAACGCCGCAGAACTTGCAGACCATTTACCATAGTGTTTGTATCCAGTCTGGCATCGATGTTTCCTATGCCGCTGAAAGCGACTTATGCTGCTACCAAACGATTTCTGCTGGATTTTGCTGTCTCACTGCGTCATGAGCTTAAAAATGAAAATGTTAACATATTGACCTTGTGTCCCGGGGGAATGGTAACAACTAATGAGACTATGTGCTCTATCAGGGCACAAGGATTCTGGGGGAATGTGACCACCAATCCTTTGGAATTTGTTGCCCGCAAAACAATTGATCATGCGCTTACAGGAAAAAACATTTATGTTCCAGGTAAACTCAATCAGGTACTTTCATTTCTCAGCAAAATTATACCACGCTCATGGGCAGCGGCTTTAATATACATGCGCTGGCACCACGTTCAAAGCAAATGGATGAAAAACAATTCAGCAAATACCGCGGAACTGCAGCAAGATGCCACATAAACAAGTCAAAGTAGTGTAAAGTACATCGACAATTTGATATGCTTGACAGGATATGGTTATAGATAAAAATAAGAGATAGTAATTATAAGTGTATAATCTTTATGAGGAGATAATATGGCAATTGATGTATATTTAATCTTTAATGGGAACTGTTGTGAAGCTGTTGATTTCTATTCAAAGGTTTTTGATACCTCGTTGCAGCCAATATTAACATACTGAGAAGGAGATATACAGCAAGACTTGTCAGATAATGATAAGATCTTTTTATATATATGAATTGTTTTCGATAAAGTTATGTTATATTATATACATAATACTGAGCAACAAATAATGAGCAGCGGGGGAAAAACATTGAAGTTCATATCATGGAATATTGATTCATTAAATGCAGCATTAACAGGTGTTTCAGAACGCGCAGTTTTATCAAAGAATGTGTTAAATACAATAAAAGAACACAATGTGGATATTGTTGCCATACAGGAAACAAAACTGCCCTATGACGGTCCTTCCAAAAAGCATTCAGAAATTCTGGAGGATATGTTTCCGGATTATAAAATTGTCTGGAACAGCTCTGTAGAACCGGCACGAAAAGGTTATGCAGGCACCATGTTTTTATATAAGAATCATATGACACCGTCTGTTTCTTGTCCTAAGATTGGAGCACCTGGCACCATGGATTATGAAGGTCGTATAATAACTCTGGAATTTGATGATTTTTTCTTAACACAGGTATATACGCCGAATGCAGGAGACAACCTGAATCGCCTGGAGGAACGTCAGATTTGGGATATAAAATTTGCCGATTATCTGGTTAGCCTGGATAAAAAGAAACCTGTTATCGCAACAGGGGACTTTAATGTAGCACATAAGGAAATAGACTTGGCCCATCCTGGCAGCAACCGTCGTTCTGCCGGTTTTACCGATGAAGAGCGTCAGGGCTTCACCAATCTGTTGACTAAAGGATTTACAGACACATTTCGTTATATTCACGGTAATGTGACCGGTGCTTATACATGGTGGGCCCAGCGCGCCAGAACAAGCAAGATTAATAATTCCGGATGGAGAATTGATTATTGGATAGTCAGCGATCGTATTGCAGATAAAGTGATAAAGTCTGAAATGATTGATTCAGGCCCGAGACAGGATCACACTCCAATATTGCTTGAAATAAATTTATAGCTGCAGACAACTAAGCTGTGGATTATGTTCTGTTTCATGCAGGAGCAGGGAGATGATATGAATATATAGGAAGGGTAAGTGAGAAATTATGCAAAGGATGCCTGTTGTTTTTGTAGGACATGGTTCTCCGATGAACGCCATTGAAGACAATGATTTTTCAAGATCCTGGAAAAGTGTCGCTGAAAGGATTCCAAGACCGGAAGTGATAATATCCATATCAGCCCACTGGTTTACAAAAGGCACAAAGATAATGAATGAGGAAGCGCCAAAAACCATATACGATATGTACGGCTTTCCAAAAGAACTGTATGAAATTGTATACGATTCACCCGGTTCGCCAAGCTTTGCCAGTATCGCTAAGGAGTTGATTTCCAGGGAAACGGAATATGACAACTCATGGGGAATAGACCATGGAACATGGTCAGTTTTGGTTCATATGTATCCAAAAAGAGATATACCTGTATTTCAAATCAGCATTGATGCTAACGCTCCCCCTGAAGTACATTATAGAATGGGCAGAGAATTGAAAAGCTTAAGAGAAAAAAGAGCTCTTCTGTTTGCTTCAGGTAATGTAGTTCACAATTTAAGATTGGTTGACTGGCATGCGGGAACCAAGGGTTTTGATTGGGCATATGAATTTGATGATTATATATATGAGAATATAGTTAACAAGAATCATGATAATATACTAAAATTTGAAGAAATGTGTGATGCGGCAAAATATGCAGTTCCTACTCCTGATCATTTTTACCCTTTGTTATATGCGCTTGGAGCATCAGATGAAAAAGATGAGGTCAGTGCGTTTAACAAATCCTGCGAACTCGGCTCACTAACAATGACCGGTTATCTATGGGAATAAACATACGTGAAGCATCTCCACTCATTTCACTTGTCCTTAAGTGAGTTGGCGGTGAAAAGTTTTACTTTCTTAAAAATATCTTTTTTACATATTGACTCTCACGTTACGTAATACTGTATAGTATATGACGAAGGGAGAGATAAGGAATGAAAGTAAAGGAGGTTGCTGATTTAGTCGGTATCAGTGTGCGCACACTGCATCATTATGATGAAATAGGATTATTAATACCGGAGAATACCACTGATTCAGGTTACAGAGTCTATTCTGAACAAAATCTCGAGACTCTTCAGCAAATACTATTCTTTAAAGAACTGGGATTCCCTTTAAAGAAAATTAAGGAAATTATCTACAGCCCTTCATTCAACCGGCTGGATGCACTTGAATCACAATATAAAATGCTTCTTGAGCGAAGGAATCGGTTGGATAAAATGATTAAGACAATCGAAAAAACGATTAAGCATTCGAGGGGAGAGATAGAGATGACAAATAAAGAAAAATTCGAAGGCTTTAATTTCAGCAGGAATCCATACGAAAAAGAAGCCAGAGAACGATGGGGCAATGCTGCTGTTAACGAATCAAATGCGAGACTGGCTAAATTGTCGGAAAGTGAGAAAAAAGAATTAGCTGAAGAATTCAGTGCAATTTACAAGAAGCTGGCTGAGCTTCGCCATCTGCCGGCTGATACAGAAGAAGCCCAGGCCGCAATTGGAGAATGGTATGTATTATTGAACAGAATGGGAAGTTACTCCCTTGAGGCGTTCAAGAACGTGGGACAAATGTACGTGAATGACGAACGCTTTACTAAGAATATTGATAGATTTGGCCAGGGACTGGCAAGATTCATGTGTGATGCAATGGCTGTTTATGCAGACAATAACAAATAATAAAATAGAGATATATTTAACCGGTAAAAGCAAAGGTGTTGGGGCATAGAACTCTGACACCTTTATTCTTATTAAGGAGTGTTCATTTTAACGTACATTTACAAGAGAAGGTAAGAACAAAATATTTATTGATATATACCATCATTGGGATATAATTAAAATAATAATAACATATATACATAATTATTATCATCGGTATGAGGTGGCAGAATTGAACAAGTATACTATAATGAATAATGAAATTGACTCCATTGACTTAAAGTGTCTTGTTGTCAGCAGGGGAGTAAAGGTCTCCAAAGATATATACAGGACCTATGCAAAAACACATCGTATTGGAGTCAATCCATTAATGTGCAATTGTATCATATTGTCTGATGGAACCATCGTTCAGCTGACTGATATGAGCTTTCATTTAAAATATCTTACCGGTATATTGTCATGGGATAATCTGAAACTCTTAAAATATGCATCTGAATTAGAAACCCCGTTTTCACTAAGAATTGATGATGGAAAACCCGCTCTTTATTACAAAGGTGAATTTATAGATCATGTTTCATTCCCTCCTAAATGCGGTTTTTATTTTCAGAAAACCTCCTCGGGTCTGCCTTTTATGGGAAACGCTGTAATGCAGGGATTGGATTGGGTAGCTTTTCAGTGCTTGTGGCCATGTGAATATGCAGCTGCCGGAAAACCCTGTGAGTTTTGTTTTTCAGGCGGTGAATTTGAAACTTTAGCCAAAAAGGGGAAACCATTGCCTATACCGGTTAACGCGAGCGATGCTGCTGAGATTGTAAAGTATGCAATTGAAGAATGCGGATGCAACAGCATACAAATTACAGGAGGATCAACCTTTGATCATGAAAAGGAATACAAGTATGTAACCTCGTATTTGGAAGCTGTTAATAATTTAATAGGCAGGGAGAATATTAAAGGTGATATTTTATTATATATTACTCCGCCAAAAGACTTTGGTATAATTGATGAATATTTCACTCTGGGAGCCGACAAGATTGCCTGCAGTCTGGAGCTTTGGGATGAAAATCTTGCGAAGACGGTAACCCCGGGTAAAATATATATTACTACCCGAGGCAGGCATTTGGAAGCTCTTCAGTACATAAGCGAAAGATATGGTGCAGGAAGGGCATTTTCCAATTTTATTATCGGCATCGAACCATTTGAAACGCTGAAAGAAGGTGCAGTTTACCTGGCGGAGAGAGGCATTATCCCAACTGCTTCTGTTTGGATGCCTATGGGCAGGCCTGTAAATGGCAGCATGCAGGCTCCCGGAGTTGAGTACTATCAAAAAGTAAAGGACCTTTTTGCAGAGCTTTATCAGAAGTATAATCTTGAGCCTTCAGGGGCAAGAGGCCTTAATGTTTGTATAGAGCGTGATATATGGAATTATTCAAGAATCTGATAAAACTAAATGGAGGGTGCTCTTATCATGAAACATGAATGGAAAAAGCATGAGAAAAACATATATTTACCGGGCCTTAGACCGGTTTTAGTAACGGTACCGCAGCAGAATTTTTTTATGATCAGCGGGAAAGGAAACCCTAATGATGAAGAGTTCTCTGAAAAAGTGGCTGTTTTGTATTCAATGGCTTATGCCGTCAGAATGATGCCAAAACAGGGATATACACCGGATGGCTATTTTGAATATACTGTATATCCGCTTGAAGGGATATGGGATTTGACAGAAGAAGGAAGGAAATCAAGTGCCATAAATAAGGATGAACTGATATATACAATTATGATCAGACAGCCTGAGTTTGTAACACAGGATGTAGTTGAAAAAGCCCTGGAGAGTGTCAGGAGAAAAAAACCTCATCCCTTATTGGATGAAGTAAGTTTCGGAGTTATGGAGGACGGATTGTCTGTTCAGATGATGCATATTGGCTCATATGATGATGAGACTCGAAGCCTGGAACAGATGAAAAATTTTATTAAAGAAAATAATCTGGAAATAACTACTCTGGCTCACAGGGAAATATATATTACAGATGCAAGGAAAACTGAAGTATCGAAACTAAAAACCGTTTTAAGGTACAGGGTTCATTACAAATAAAGGAAGTTTAACTAATACTGATACCCAGTCAGTTATGAATCCATATTATTTGTTTCTACTCACAGGGGATTAGGTATGCGGGGGCTAATATGAAAGAACTTTTGTTAAAAAGGAAATCAAAATTTATTCAATATCTGGCAGCTACCTTTATGTTCATCATAAATCATTTTGCCGGAATGGCAATGTTTGCCCTGATATTGGAGGCGATTGAAAAAGCAGACATTGAATACTATAAAACAATAGTGATTGTAATAATTATCTATATAATTTACTCACCGCTGACTTATCTGATATCCAGATTGTTAAGAATCAGATATATGAGGGATACTATTCTTGATGTGAGAAAACAGGCATTCGACAGGATTATCAATATGCCATTCAAGCGGTTTTCACAGAAATCCAAGGAGGTTTACATTTCCAACCTGATTAACGATATCAATATATTTGAAAACAAGTTTTTTATCAGTTTTTTGAATTTTTTGATTAATATAGGAATGTTCCTTTTCTCCCTGCTGTTTCTGGTTATTTTGGATTATAGGCTGGCTTTGGGGATGTTGATGTTCTCGGTATTATTGTTTTTCCTGGCCGGTTTTTTTTCGAAGAAGGCTATTTCCCTGGAACAAGAGATTTCAAGTTCCAATGAAGTTCTTACTACAGACATGGCCAACACTTTCACCGGTATGGAGATTTTAAAGCTGAATAACATTGAAGATAAATTTCTTTTAAAAAGCATTGATACCATAAACCGTGTTGAAGGGAAGAAGTGTGCAGCCGGTATATTCACAGAGATGCAGCAGCATGTTATCAGGATTTTAGCCTTTGTAGTGTCTGTGATT
This sequence comes from Clostridiales bacterium, assembly GCA_012839095.1. Lineage (GTDB taxonomy): Bacteria > Bacillota > Clostridia > Caldicoprobacterales > DTU083 > DUOA01. The sequence continues at coordinate 14,562 of DUOA01000144.1, read as the reverse complement.
GTAATGATATACCTTGGGGGATTAATGCAGAAAGGCACTACACTCGGAATGGCCGGATTCATTTTTCAGCTCTGCAGCTCCATCAGCAACTATTTGATCAACGCTTTCCCCAGGTGGAATCAAATGAAGGCCTCTGTAAGTATTTATAATAAGATTGCAAAAACTGAGGAATACACAGTTAACATTGGAAGAGGAGATAAGCCCTTCAGCTTTGAGGAACAGATCCGGGTTTCCAATTTGAGTTTTTCATTTGGCAGTAAGCAAATAATAAGGAATGCTTCCTTTGTGATTGAAAAGGGTAAGAAATACCTGATTAAAGGCGTAAGCGGAGCCGGCAAGACCAGCCTGATGAATCTGCTTGCTATGGTTTATGATGACTTTGAAGGCTCTATTACAGTTGACGGAGTGGATTACGGAAACATATATGAAAAATCATTTTATGATAAAGTTGCCTTTATTTATCAGGACGTGTTCTTATTTGAAGATACTATAAGGAATAATATCACCTTATACAAGGATATCCCTGATGATCAAATTGCTTATGCAGTCAAGGTCAGTGGTTTGGACACTCTTATACAGGAGAAAAAGGAAGGCTTGAATCTAAGATTGACGGAAAACGGAAAGAATCTGTCCGGCGGGCAGCGTCAGAGAATATCAATTGCCAGAGCGATGGCTAAAGACGCTGAGATACTGTTTGTGGACGAGGGTACCTCCAGCCTGAATGAAGAGTTGGGAAGGGAAATAGAAAAGGTATTTTTGGAGCTGGAAAGTACGGTGATAGCCATAAGCCACCGCTATTATGAAGGAGTAAGTGAGAACTACGACCAAGTTATTGAGTTGAAAAACGGTGAGGTTCACTGCTATCCTGCCAAGGACTACTTTAGTGAGGTGCTGACATGTTAAGAAAATATACAAAGATTCTCCCGCATTTACTGCTGGCAATCATAGCAGCCTCAGTTTTTTCAATATATTTTGGCCATGTGACCATAAAATTGATGCAGCTTCTGGATCTTGTTCTGGATGGCAGAATGGAACTCATGCAGCAAAGAACTCCGGAATTGATATTCAAGGCCATCCTGCTGGTGCCTCTTGGTATACTTTCTACCATTACGGGCAATTATTACAAGAAATATGCCAACAGCACACTTAAAAAGTATTACGTAACTAAAGTATTTGGGAAAAACATAGCTGAATTCCAAAAGGATAACAATGCAAAGTATCTATCAGCCTTAACCAATGATTTCAATACTTTGGAATCAAATCTGATTCAAAGTATATATTTGGTATGTAATGGCATAGTTGAATTTGCGGTGGGTATTTGGCTGCTTATTACAGTCGATATCAGAATGATTATAGTAGCCTTGATCTCGATAATTATAAGTCTGATGACATCTGCATTAGGTTCAAAGCCAACCAAAAAGGCATACAAGGAACGAAGTGATATGTTTGACAGCTACACCTCCTATATTAAAGAGGTACTGTCAGCATTCCACATAGTAAAAAACTACAATCTACAGGACAGAGTTACTGAAGACTACTACAGTAAAAGCGAGACTATACAGCAAAAAGGCTTTTTGATTGAACGTATGCTCTCATTTATTTTCAGTACCCAGCATATGTTCATTAATGGATCGGTATATGGAATAGTCTGTGGTATCGGTTATTATGCTGTGCTCGGGAAAATTACACCCGGTGGACTTCTTCTTGTAGTTGAGGGTGTTCAAAGGGTAATGGCTCCTTTGTATGATATAAGTGAAAGCCTGCCAAAGCTGTTTACAACTTCAGACTTAATAAGAAAGATAGAAAAGACTCTGGATAATACCTGCACATATGTTGAAACTGTTGATCTGCCTGAGTTCAAGAATGAGATCGAATTCCGGAATGTCCGGTTTCATTATGAAGATGATGATCAATTAATACTGTCGGACATAAACCTGAGATTTAAAAAGAACGGCAAGTACCTGATTGTGGGACCCAGCGGTGGTGGTAAATCAACGCTGCTTAAACTCTTCCGGAAATATTACAAACCAACGACCGGAAGAATAGTAATAGACAGTCATGATTTACAGGATGTAAAAAGGGATGATTACTATAAACTCATTGCTAACATAGAACAGCAGGTGTTTATTTTTGAAGATACTATCAGGAACAACTTAACATTATACAAGGATTTCTCGGAAGAAGAGATTAGCAAGGCTATAGAAGCAGCAGGTCTGTCTGAATTTGTAAAAGGCCAGTCTGATGGCCTTGATGCTGTCATATACGATAATGGAAAGAACATATCCGGAGGAGAAAGAAGCAGAATAGCTATTGCAAGGGCATTATTGAACAGGGCCGGCATCTTGATCATGGATGAGGCCTTTGCCTCCCTTGATATGGAGCGTGCAAAAGAAATAGAAAAAACCATACTGAGTCTGAAGGATGTGACTGTGATCAATGTCAGTCATGTGGTATTTAAGGATACCAGGAAGCTTTATGATCAGGTAATCACAATTAAGAAAACAGCATATTAAGAATACTGGGAATCGTATTCTAACTTAACAGCTGCCAGCTGTGCAACTTCCTGGATAACAAAATATAACCGGTGTTTTACTTCAATAGCGTTATCGAATACCTGTCAAAAGCGATAAGTCCGTCATCTCTCATTTTTGCCAGTTCCCGTGATAGGGATGTACGCTGAACACCAATTCTTTCGGCAAGTGCCTTTTTGGTTGTATTGAGCTTTATGTGCCTTGAATTTTGTCTTTTGCTTTCATAGTTAAGATAATTAAGTACGCTTTGTCGGATTGTTTTGTTGACATGATGCTTGATTTTGTTTCCCAGGATAAATGCATTATCGGAAATATGTTCCAGGTATGCCCGGAGAAAGAGTGGATTACTGCTAAGCAATTCAAACAATGCTTCCCTGTGGATTTCCAAAACTTCAGAAGGTGTTTGCGCTGATACGGTCATAGGATAATAGGGTTGTCTGGAAAACAACAGATTGCCGCCTATTATGTCATCTGCATCAAACTCTGATATGGTAAGAAGTTTTCCGGATTCATCTATATTATTAACAACAATCTTTCCGGACAGAATAATTTCAAATTTTGTACATTTTTCACCTTCAAAGTGAATTATGCTGTTTTTCTTGTATCGTGAAATCCTAAACGCTCCGCTTCTCAGATTGTTCAGCATATCTTCTTCAGACAAGGTATTCAGCAGAGTTATCTGCTTCATCAGATAAACACTATGGAGCATATTTTTCCTCTCCTCATAGTTACCTTGGTAACACCTTTATTTATAGTATACAGTTACAATATTCATAAATCAATAAGGGAGGGTGCTGCATGAAATATATTATTGCTACAGTACGTATCTTATTTCTGGCATTGTTTCTTTTTTTGGTCGCTAAAGGTAAAATGATGCTATGGCTTGCATTATTCGGAGTAAGTCTCATAGCTGCGGTAATATTTGGAAGGGTGTATTGCGGTTACGTCTGTCCGATGAACACTGTAATGGTACCTGCAGAATGGATATCAAAGAAATTACATTGGAATACAGACAGGTCCCCAAAGTGGCTTGCAAAAGAAAAATTTGGATGGTTTGCATTGGCTGCAAGCATGGCAGTAATGTTGTATGCTAAAAGAGCATTAAACAAAAATGTTCCGATTTTGCTGATCTGGATGGGAATTGCCATACTTCTGACATTGAGGTATAAACCTGCTGTTTTCCATAATCATATATGTCCCTTCGGGATATTGCAGAAAGAGCTTGGCAGGTTTGCAAAGTTTTCCAATAAAACAGACAAAGAGAAATGCATTGGATGTAAGCTTTGTGAGAAAGTCTGCCCTTCTGAATCTATAGAAGTGAAAACGACTGAGATAAAGGCGGAGATCAGTAAGGCATACTGTTTTCAGTGTGCAAATTGTCAACAGGTATGTCCGGCAGATTGTATCCATTACTCCGGATAATACCTGCTCTTCCGAATGTTGAGTTTTACATGAACACTATTCGGGTATATTTATTTAAGACTTTTGCATTATATATTTTGATGATGTCAATATTATAGAAAAGAACGGGTTTTGCGGTATTAAAACGGAAAAGAGATGGAGCAGTAAACATGAAGAATTTTGAAACATTTTTGAATAGTATTGATGAACCCGATAAAAGAAAGCGGATGGAAGAAATCCTGCATCGCATTCAAACGACCTTTCCCCAATTGAAGGGAGAGATCAAGTGGAATCAGCCAATGTTCACCGATCATGGAACTTTTATCATAGCCTTCAGCATTGCCAAGGGACATATAGCCGTGGCTCCTGAGTCTGATGCCCTCGATTTGTTTAAAGAAGAGATTGAAGCAGCAGGATATTCCTGTTCAAAAATGATTTTCAGGATAAAGTGGAATGATAAGGTTGATTACGATCTGTTGAATAAGATAATTGCCTACAACATTGAGAGTAAAAAGGAAATGACCAAATTCTGGAGGTAAGAGAGAATTTTTGCCCTGACAACTGAGTCCGTAACGATGGGTACCGCCTGGTTAAGAAAAGAATCATATTCTACCAAACGTAGGTTGCCTGTAACAACCCTTAATGATAACATTTCCTTGTAAGATGATGAGGAGGAATATAAAATGAACAGGTACGTTACAGGAGCTGTAATCAAGCGGCTGAGGGAAAAGCAAAGGCTTACGCAGGCAGAATTGGCTGAGATTATTGGTGTTAGTGATAAGGCTGTTTCCAAATGGGAAACAGGAAAAGGTTACCCGGATATTACTTTGCTTGACCCAATAGCCAAGGCATTAAGGATTTCAACCATAGAGCTGCTTTCAGGTAATGATATCACCAACAGGAATCGTTCCGGAAACATTTTGAAATCTCAGCTGTATGTCTGCCCGGCGTGCAGAAATGCTGTCTGCAGCATCGGGGAGGCGCTCGTAAGTTGCTGTGGAATTACTCTGCCGCCATTGGAAGCTGAAGATGAGGACGATGAACACAGAATTCATTGCACTTTGGTAGAGGATGAGTTCTTTGTATCTGTAGATCATGAAATGTCAAAGGAACACTATATTTCGTTTTTGGCATATGTATCAGGTGATAGGCTTAACATGGTTAAACTGTATCCTGAAGGTAATGCTGAAGCACGATTTAAGTTTAAAGGGTCCGGGCTTTTATATTGCTATTGTATTAAACATGGCCTAATAAGGAAAAGAATATCAAAATCCTCAGCAAAAGGATAAAACTGAAATGAAGGTGACTGAAAAACATGGCAAAAAACAGAATAATATGCACAGAAAATGAGGTTGATTATCTGTCAATCAGAAAAGCGATGACTGCGGGAGCCAGAACAGTAGACGAGTTGGTTGAGCTTGCAGGAGTATGCACGGAATGTGAAGGATGCAAAAGTGAACTGAATGCTATTCTTTCTTCTGTGTGCGGCTGCAAAAATGTTTCTTTGGAAGCAGTTGTAATTGCAGTTAAAAATGGTGCTGATACTGTAGAAAAAGTTGGGGAAGCAACAGGCGCCGGTACAGGTGTTGATGAAGAAACCGGCGAGCCATGTGGAAAATGCAAGGGCCTCATACAGAACATTATTGATCTGGGGAGGTAAATAAAGGTATATTACTTGCATGGCAAGCTTACAAAACTATATCGGGTGTAATCAATTACCAACAAATTTGCCCAAGGAGCAGTAATAATTACACCCGATAAGAGAAATTCAGCTGTTAATTTTTTTTGCCCATTCAATAAAATTGGAAACCACCTGATCCAAAAAACTGATTGTTGGCTGGTGAATCAGGTTTCCATCTGCATCAAATTTATCTGATACATTGTTTATAAAAACCTCATTTCCAGGCAGGGCTATGGCGGAAACACCGCCTGAATTCAGTATCTGCCGCAGATGCATCTGAGCTCTGGCTGTTCCCAGCATTCCTGTCGATGCACCGGCAATCATAACCGGTTTTCTTACCATTGCTCTTTTCCCCCTGGAAAACCAATCGATTGCATTTTTCAATACACCGGGTATGGAGTGATTGTATTCAGGAGTAACAATAATTACACCGTCACTACTTCGAATGATGTTCTTATATTCCTTGACAATTTCCGGCAGGCTGGACTCCAGGTCTTCGTTATACATGGGCAGATCATTTAATGTCATAAGGTGCATGTCCATAAGATCTTTGTAGCGATTCAATATGTAGTGTGCTAACTTCTTGTTATTGGACTCTTCACTTATGCTCCCCAGAATTACAACAACTTGCATTCGCTGCATTAACTATAACACCGTCCTTTATTTTGATCACTTACCGGCCTGGAAGCCGACTTAAAACATATATCTAAATCTTATTATATCACTGTTGCTTTATCCATGGTATTAAAGCACTAATTTTTCCCTTATCCAATGCTACCATGCATAGGAAAGAAATTCCACTGACGCAGATCTCCTGCAAAGTCCGTTTTATGCCTGTTCATGTTGCGGGATGATAAAGAAAATATTGACAAATGGCAATATGTTCTATAGTATAAAACAAAACTCATCCGCATGTACTTTGTTTTTAAGGGACAAAGCCGCATATGTAAACTGCTTCCTTTATCACAACTGCTTGACAAACTATAGGGCTGAAAGAAGATCTGAAAAATCGTGTTGCTCATATAACTGAAATGCCTCTGATGTATATTGAAAAATAACAGAGAAATTTAGGAGGGGAAAACAGCAAATAATGTGGAATGAAGCTAAGCTGGATAGAATACTGACTTCGCCATCCGAAAGACTGCTTGAGGATATAACCGGAATCAAGGGTGATATTATGATTCTGGGAGCAGGAGGAAAGATGGGCCCGACATTGAGTCTGCTGGCAAAGAAAGCAGTTTATACAGCAGGAGGCAGCCAAAATATAATTGCTGTATCCCGATTTACTGATCCGTTGGCCAGGAAACTTCTTGATAACAGCGGAGTGGTTACAATAAGCGCTGACCTGATGAAAGATGGAGCTTTGGATTCACTGCCTGACGCAGAAAACATCATTTACATGGCAGGCAGGAAATTCGGCACCACAGGACAGGAGCCTCTGACGTGGGCTATAAATGTCAGGCTGCCTGTTATGGTTGCAGAGCGATTCCGCCATTCAAGAATAGTTGTTTTTTCTTCAGGCAATATCTATCCAATGGTCCCTGTTCATTCCGAAGGTGCAACAGAGCAGCTGTCTCCACAGCCCAAAGGAGACTATGCAATGTCGTGCCTTGGACGAGAAAGGGTTTTTGAATACGCATCTCTGGCCTATAGTACACCAGTATTTATTTATCGGCTAAACTATGCCATAGATCTGCGTTACGGTGTCCTTCACGATATAGCTTCCGCTATCATGAACAACAGACCGGTTTCTGTCAGTATGCCGGTTTTTAACTGTATATGGCAGGGAGATGCCAATGAAATTGCCATTCGTTCTTTGCTGCATACAGGCAGCCCGGCAGTCAAAATGAACATTACCGGCCCGGAAACCGTTTCAGTAAGGTACTCTGCCCTGGAATTGAGCAGATTATTGAACAAGGAGGCTTCATTTGAAGGAGAAGAAGCAGATAATGCTTATCTGAGCAATGCATCATTAGCCGTTAAGACATTTGGATATCCTTCAGTATCCTTGCAGACTATGATACAGTGGCAGGCAGAATGGATACTGTCCGGCGGTCGGAGCCTTAACAAGCCTACCCATTTTGATGAAAGGAAGGGAGAGTATTGATGAGGGGTCAGGATGCCTTGTCCGGATTTCGTGAAGGGATGGTAATTCCCGCACATCCACTGGCTTTAAACAGGAAGAGAAAGCTGGATGAAAAACGTCAGAGGGCCTTGACGAGGTACTATCTTGAGGCCGGAGCAGGTGGTCTGGCCGTAGCGGTTCATACTACACAGTTTGCTATACGTGATCCTAAGATTGCACTCTTTGAGCCGGTATTGAAAATTACAGCTGAGGAAATCAATGCATTTGAGAAAAGAAGCGGAAAAGCTATATTTCGAATAGCCGGTGTCTGCGGTCCGTCTAAACAGACAGTAATGGAAGCGGAGACAGCGAAAGAACTGGGATATCAGGCAGTGCTGCTCAGCCCGGGAGGATTGACGAACCTGACTGAGGAGGATTTAATACACCGGACAGAACAGGTTGCAAAAGTGCTGCCTGTAATAGCATTCTACCTTCAGCCCTCAGTAGGCGGCAGGATTTTTAGTTATGAGTACTGGCAAAGACTATGTGATATGGAAAATGTAATTGGCATAAAATGTGCATCCTTCAATCGCTATCAGACCACAGATGTAGTCAGGGCGGCTGCAATGTCAGACCGCAGCAAGGATATCTCGCTGTATACCGGCAATGATGACAATTTCATCATCGATTTATTAACCGGATATCGATTTGAACATGACGGGGAAGTAAAAGAAAAAGGGTTTGTCGGCGGCTTGTTGGGGCATTGGGCTGTATGGACTTCCAAAGCTGTTGAGATCTTTCACAAAGTAAAAAAGTCAGCGGAAGAACCGGAAATTTCTGCCGAGCTGTTGACTCTTGCTGCTCAAATAACTGATGCCAATGCTGCATTTTTTGATGCCGCTAATAATTTCAAAGGTTGTATAGCGGGAATACATGAGGTACTAAGAAGACAGGGACTATTGGAAGGAACCTGGTGCCTTGACGAGCAGGAAACCTTGTCTCCCGGTCAGGCAGAGGAAATTGCTCGGGTATACCGAATGTATCCCCATTTGAATGATGATGAGTTTGTCAAAGCCAACCTGGAAAAATGGGTTATTATTAGCTAAAATTGTTAATCCTGAAAAGAATGGAGGATGATATTGTGAAGCAATCGCTGATAATAATATATTCTGCAATACTAATATTAGTAATAGCAGCATTATTGATTGGAGGCGGCAGCCTTCTGTCGGAAGGCATAAACATTTCCATAAAAACAGCAATGAATTCCGGCTTGATGATTCTGGCTTCATTTGTAATAATAGGACAGCTGAATGTTTTGCTGACTGCAGAAGCAATAGAAAAGTGGCTGCAAAAATTCAGCGGAATAAAAGCCGTTCTTGCTAGTGCTGCAGCAGGCGGACTTTTTCCAGGCGGTCCTTATATATATTATCCTTTTATATCGAGTTTTAAAGACAAGAACCTGCCTTTCTATATCTTTATTTCATTTATTTTCGGTAAGGAAATCTACGACATTACCCGTCTTCCCATGGAAGCAGGTCTGATTAGTCCTGAAATTGCTGTGATTAGATATTTAATCACACTTCCCATACCCATTATTATGGGATTATATTTTGAAAGCAGGAGAAAAGATGGTTCAAACAACAATTATTCTTAGTATAATTGCCCTTATTCTCACTATAATAAATTATAAGAAAACCGGAAAGCACTATGAAGGTTTAAAATCAGGTTTAAAACAGTTCATTCAGACTACCCCGATTATATTAGGTGCTTTCGTGCTGGCAGGTTTGATTGAAGTACTCATACCAAGGGAATTTGTTCAGAATTGGCTGTCAAAAGAAGCTGGCTTAAAGGGAGTGGTATTGGGAGCTTTTGGCGGGATGCTGTTTGCTGTTGGGCCTTATGCTTTTTTCCCTATTGTAGCTTCAATAATGAGCTCCGGCGCAGGGCTGGGAACAATTATCTCAATGATTACAGGCTGGGCGCTGTTAAGCCTCACCAAAATGCCATATGAAACGGCTTTCCTTGGAATAAAGTTTTATTTAAAAAAGCAGATGTTCAGTATTCCCCTCAGTCTTCTGGCAGGGTTAACAGCATTTCTCATAGAGTTATTTATATCATAATCAATATATAGAATTAAGTTATTTTAGAAAATATTAACAGCTTGGATTAAGCAGTTATCGACATTATATTCCAAAACTCTAAGATTTTTGTTTTGATTATTCTTGATGGTACCAAATAAACTAGTAAATTAAAAATATTGACAATATTTGCAGCATTCATTATAGTAAACCATATAGACCATAAAATCTGAAAACATTCTACTTTCAATCAAAGTGGGCTGAAATTATTATCTAATATTGTATTCTTTGCACAGCTCAACTGATTGCACTGTATGAGTGAGGTGTCTGAAGCTGTGAAAAAAGACAAGTTAAAAGGTCCGGGTATCCAATATTTCCTAGTACCTTTTTTAGTTTTGCTGCTTTTATTCTTTCTAATGACATATATGGCTATCAGAAACCGTGTTATAGAAAGGTATCATTCCTTTGAAACAGATGCTATTAGCATAGCAGAAAGCTATTCACATGCATTGGTGTATTCACGGGATGCTCACTTTATTATTACTGAGCTGCTTAACCAAAGACTGATGCTGGCAATTCAGGCTATCTCAATGATAGAGGACAAGTATGATAATGACGCCTTATCAGTAATCGGAGATAGATTCCTGCTTGATGAAATTTATTTATATAACAGCGATGGAGAAATAATTTATAGCAAAGACTTGAAATACTTGGGCTGGAAGGCTCACGAAGGCCACCCGGTTCATAATTTCATGGTCAGCGATCAGGAAATATTGGTAGAGGATATCAGAAAAGATTCCGAAAGTGATAATTATTTGAAATATGCTTATTTGAGAAATGAAGACGGGTCATTTGTACAGATAGGAATCATGGCAGATACTGTTTACAATTTTCTCAGAGGATTTGAAATTAATGATATATTGATTCATTTATCCAATAGAAGCGATATATTAAATGCTATGTTTATAAACAACGAGTTTGAAATAATTGCCAGCAGTCTGCCTGAATTCACAGGCAGAATTATGGCGGAAAAAGAGATAGAAGAACATATTTTAAAAGAGGATCGGCATACCATAAAAACTGTGTTTAATGGCCAGGACGTTTTCCAGGTATGTGTTCCCGTTTTTCATGATGGTGAGAAACACGGCTCTTTATCTCTTATCTGGTCGGCAAAGGAATTGGAATCAGAAGTCAGGCGTATGATCCTTGAAGGCGTGTTAATGTTTATTGTAGTTATAATCACTGTTGGTATTATTCTCTTTTACGCTTACAGGAAAAATAAAGCCAATATCAAAATTGCTTACTATGACAAATTAACCGGTCTCCCCAACAGTGAATATTTTGTGGAGTACATGAAGGATGAGATCAAAAATTCTGACAACAGTAAAAAAGCTGTTATGCTTATTAACTGCAGAAATTTCAGGACACTGAACATAACATATGGATTCAGCTATGGTGATGAAATACTGGTACAGATTGCAGGAAGAATTAAAGAGCTTATTCGCCCGAATGACATGCTTTTTAAACTTGGTGCAGATCGATTCCTGCTGGTTGTTGATAACTATGAGAAAAAAGAAGAATTGAATGTCCTGGCTGAAAAAATTGCAGACATATTTGAAAATCCCATAATAGGAAGTGTAGAACATCAATATATTAATATAGAAATTGGTATTGCAGAAGTCAAACAGGACATTACTGTTGATAAGCTGCTCCAGGAAGCCACCTTGGCTTTGGATATGATAAACAGGAATAAAAGTCAGCATATTTGTTACTATGAAGATATTATGGATGAGCAGGTTATGCGCCAGGACAGAATAGAGAAGACAATAAGAGCAGTTATAAATAGTGAAGATAACCACTCATTGTCTCTGAATTTTCAGCCCAAGTGGCACGCTAATAGGAACTGCCTTGCCGGCTTTGAAGCATTGGCCAGACTGAATGTAGAAGGATTGGGAAATATTCCGCCGGCAGAGTTCATAGATATTGCCGAGAAAAAAATGCTTATGTATGACTTGGGGAAAGTAATACTGCGAAAAGCCTGCAGGTTTTTGAATAAGATCAGTGATATGGGCAATGAAGATATAAAACTGTCGGTTAACATTTCAGTAATCCAATTATTAAGGGATGAGTTTGTTAAAGATGTACTTGAAATTGTTGAATCTTCGGGAATAGACAAAAAATCCCTGGTGCTGGAGATAACAGAATCCGTTATAATGGATAACTTTGATTTAATTAACGGCAAGCTGAAAGCAATCAAGAAAGCAGGAATACTGGTATCACTGGATGATTTCGGTACCGGTTTCTCATCACTGTCAAGACTTCATGAGTTAAAAATAGACTATGTTAAAATTGATAAATATTTTGTTGATAAGATAATCGATCAAGATGAGAAGAAATTGATAATAGCTGATATTATCTCGATGTCACATAAATTTGGATTAACAGTTGTTGCTGAAGGTGTGGAAAAAGAAGAACAAAAAATATATCTGAAAAAAAGCAATTGTGATATTCTGCAAGGCTATCTGATCAGCAAACCACTGGATGAAGCGAGAGCGATAGAATTTATTGATGCTGAGTAAGATTCCCTTTACAGGCAGATAATGCAATGTTATAATATAAAACGCACCGACCGACCATTCGGTCGGTTACTTATGAAAAAATGGGTAGTATAATCACATAAACAGGAGGACACTTAATGCTTGCTAAGTACAGCGTAAAAAGGCCTTATACAGTTGCAGTAGCGGTAATATTGATAATTGTATTAGGTATTATTTCTTATAACAATATGACAACGGATTTGCTTCCGGCAATGGAGCTTCCTTATATTGTTGTAGTTACAACATATCCGGGGGCAAGTCCGGAAAAAGTAGAACAAATGGTTACCAGGCCTTTGGAGGCTGTTTTGAGTACCTCCAGCGGCCTCAAAAACATAAGTTCCGTATCCAGTGAAAATTCCAGTATGATCATGCTTGAATATTTGCAGGAAACCAATATGGACAGTGCCATGATTGAATTATCAGGGAGCATAGATATGGTATCAGCAATGTTTGATGATGAGGTAGGAACACCAATCTTGCTGCAAATCAGTCCGGATATGCTGCCCGTAGTTGTAGCAAGTGTAGATATAGAAGGAATGGACATAGATGAATTATCCGAATTCACCGAAGAAACTATTGTACCTGCTTTTGAGAGGCTGGATGGGGTAGCTTCCGTCAGTGCCAGCGGCCTTATAGAAAAACAACTGGAGATTGTGCTGAATGAAGCAAAAATCGCCGACTTAAACAGCCGGATCCAGGAAGACATAGAGAAACAGCTGAATGAAAAAGGGGATGCGCTTAAGGAGGCACAGCAGGAAATAGCCAAAGGCCGTGAGACTCTTGAACAGGAGTCGCCGGCCCAAAAGGAAAAAATCGCTAAATCCAGTGCGGAGCTTAATAATGCTATTGCCAACTTAAATTCATTATTGGCGGAAGAAGCCAAATTGGAAGCACAGAAACTGGCATTTGAAAAGGAGAAGGCTGCTCTTGAGCAGTTTGGTGATGCGGAACAATATTTTGAAGAGTTCTTGCCAAAAGACCTTAAAAACCTGCCCTCGGAGATATTCCATGCCATTATGCAGGAAATCAAAGAAAGATCTTCTTTCGATTTACCGGACTTCTCTCAAATGGAAATTTACGAGATATACCGGCTTTTTGAGGGGCTTTTCCCCACAGATATTGAAAATCTGTCTCCTGAACTGTTTCAATCCATAATGGAACAGATAAAGGACAGATTACCGTCAGATTTGTTGGAACTCTCCCAATTGGAGATTGCAGAGTTCTATAAACTGTTGAAGCAGTTTTTCCCTATGGATATGGGCAGCTTGCCCTCTGAGATTTATCAAATAATAATTAAGCAGATAGAAGATAGATTACCTGAGGAACTGCTAAATCTTACTCAGGAAGAGATGGCTGATTTGTTAAGCAATGCTGCGATGCTTCAGGCAAGAAAAATAGCTGTTGATATGGAGCTTCAGAATATAAATGTGCGACTAATGACATTAGCAGCTATGAAACCTCAGCTGGAGAGCGGACTTGATAAGGCAAAAGCGGCTTTGGAGCAGCTGGAATCAGGCAAAATTACTATGGCAGTAGAGCTGGCCAAGGCACAAATACAGCTGGAGCAGGGTGAAGCAGAGCTTAAGAAGGGCATGGAAGAGTTTGAAAAAGCCAGAGAACAGGCTCTGGCAGGTGCAGACCTGAATAAAATACTGACCAGGGACCTTGTTTCGAACATTCTTATGGCTCAGAATTTTGATATGCCAGCAGGTTATATAACAGAAGGCAATCATCAACATTTGGTTAAAGTCGGTGAGGCCTTTGGTTCACGTGAAGAAATTGAAAGTATGCTTATTTTAAGTATGGATCCGATAGGTGATATCAGGCTCAATGATATTGCAGATATTGAGTTTACTGATAATACTTCGGAAATGTATACAAAGGTAAATGGCAACGTAGGAATATTGCTGACCTTTCAAAAACAAAGTACTGCATCCACTGCAGCTGTATCGGATTCAATAAAGGAGCAAATTGACTTGCTGGAAAGCCAGCATGAAGGTCTCAGTATCCGTCAGATGATGGATCAGGGTGATTATATCTATATGGTAACAGACAGTGTTGTCGAGAATCTCCTATGGGGAGGTCTTCTGGCCATAGTTGTATTAATTCTCTTCTTGTGGGATATAAGACCAACAATTGTCATAGCCTTCAGCATTCCTATCAGTCTGATGTTTGCAGTTACCTTAATGTATTTCAGTAATGTAACCCT
>DUOA01000143.1 GCA_012839095.1 Clostridiales bacterium | reverse complement strand
TAGACTTAGATTGCGGGGCACCCATTGTACGGTAGGATCAAAGATATCCTTTTCCGTCATGATCGTAGTGGAAAGCTTAATAAACACAGGATTGATAATGAGAAAACAAAGGCCGATTAGCAAGACGCCTCGCACAATACTCCACGAATAACTGGCAATCCTCCTCTTAAGCATCACGCTCACGTTCATCAACCTTTCATTCATTTTTACGCTGCTATTCCATATAGAATACATTCCGTTCGATTATAAAACCCACGATCAGTAAAATCAGGCCGATAGCAACGAAGTACATTAGGCTCATGGCCACACTCACTCCAAAAATCCCCCTGCCCCAGGTCAAATCCGAAATGTATTGAACCAGATTGTTACCGGGAGCGGTGAAGGAATATACCGTAATGAAAATCACATTGGTCAAAAACAAAGGGGAAATCAAGGGGAAGGTGATTTTCCAGAATGTCTCCCATCCAGTGGCGCCCTCAATCTTGGCGCACTCATACAGATGAACGGGAACAGACTGCAAACCAGCCAAGAATATCAGGATTGGAATAGCAGAATACTCTATAAGCTGCGGAAGGTTGCTGGCGGCTGCGACTACGTACCCGATAATCCCTTTCGGCAGGCTCATGTCCAGGAAAAAGTCCCGCATTGTGGCAGTGGACAGCATGATGTTTCCCCGGTCCCTGGTGGTCAGGTACATCAAGTCCTCAACTTCCAGCTGGTGCAGCACACCGGCGGTTAGAATCACCGGCAGGAAAAATATGGCGCGAACCACAGTCCGGCCTTTGAATTCCTGATTCAGGATACTGGCAATAAAGAAACTGAACATAATCACTGAAGGAATATTCACCAATATCCCCAGGACAGTCTCGGTAAAGTATTGGTTGAAATTCGGATCGACCGTCACCGCATACCTGAAATTCTGTATGCCCACGTAGTTCAACTCATAACCTTCCGTGGTGAAAACCAGCTCGCTTACACTAAAGCGAAAGGACTGCAGCATTGGTGCCAGGAAAAAGAATATGAAACCAATGATAAACGGTGACACCCATAGATATCCAGCCAAGCTTCGCTTCTGCCTCAATGTCAGCTTAAACAAAGGCCTCTTCATTATCGGTCCTCCTCCAGCAAGCAATATCCCTGTGCAGCAATGGTCACGCCTTCTATTTCAACGGGGTAGTGATTGTAATTCACGATGATCGAGATGCCGTTATCAAAGATACTTTTGGCTACACCATCCTGAACAAGCTGGTGTTCCACCAATCTGCGGCCGTAGATCTTTTGATAGACTGGGTAGTATTCCTCGTAGTATTCCAGTACTGTTTCCCGCCACTGTTCATAATGGAATGACAGGAACTGATCATATTTCGTTCCTTTAATCACCTGCGACTCCGCAGCAGCCAGCATAAAGTAGGGCAGTGCTCCCGCTTCCAGGCTCATCAGCAGATAGGAACTGCGATCTGCGACTTGATTGATCGGATTACCGGCATAGGTAAAATATCCACTGACAACCATCTGAAAGAATGGAATTCTGGCATCTACGATATCAAGAGCACTATCCTCCAACGGCATATTCACTATGGTGGAAGTGTAAGGCAAAGTGTAGAGATTCCCTTTTTCCACCAGTATCGAGTGTTTTTGAGCGATGCCACTCATGAGATCGCCTGTGATTTCCGCCGCTTGCTGCCTGTTGACAGACAATCCTTTAGTTCTGTTAAAATCAGAATTCAACTGCGACCCTATTTGACCGAGGGAAATGCCCTTGCTTCCAAAACGGTTAAAATCCTTAACAAAGCCCTGCACCAGACCGGGCAAAACTCTCGGCGAGACCAAATATACCGCTTCACCGGACCTGGCGGCAAACGTGGCCAAGTTATAGCTGTCGAGCTGTGCCGGAAGGCGGTTAAGCCTGCGGGCCGCGTCCCTGGTGGAACTGAAGCCGTCAAACAGCCGATTGCGATACACATTTAAGAATCCCACATCAGGATAGACAACTCCGCCATTGGCCTCAACATGACGAAGCAATTCCTGAAACTCAGTCTCGGTGCCAAGATTCTTCTCAATGACAGCCTTGCGGGGATAGATATGTTCCAATCCGCCCTTTAACCACCCTCGGTAGCGGATATGGATGTTTTCAATCCCCATACCACTTAGGTCATTAAAGATATCCTTGGCCTCAGCAAAACTAGTGGCCGGATAGGCAACGGTGCGGGGAATCCCCCAACGGACCTCAATCCGTGGAAAGGCACCGATCAGTTCCACCAGCAAAGGCGGTGTTTCTTGTACAGCCGGTTTCAATACTCCGGTATCAACCAGGTATTCTTGATAGCGCCGGGCCATGCCTGAATAATTGGCGTCTTCGCCAACGAAAAACAGATAGCGGACTTGAACCTTGCCTTTAAACATTTCAGGTTGATAAACATCCAGCTGGCCGCCATGCTCTAGATTAATACTCCCAGACTTGATAATGTTGAAGCGGGGGAATATCCGGTTAAAATCATCGCGCTTGCCTGAAACATCTGCTCTCAAGTGGGCGATGGCGTTCCCTCGTTCAATAATGCCTAAGTAAGCCTGATCGCCTTTTTTCAACCCGAAAACTGGCAGATGGATCTGCTGCCCGTACGTGGTTATATAGCTTAGGGGATCTTCTGAATTGTCGCGGCCGTAAACACCCTGGTTATAAGTGGGTGTCCAGGTTTTGCCATTGTTGAGGTAAATCAGGGCTCCAGAACCGTCCGGAATCAGAATATAACC
>DUOA01000020.1 GCA_012839095.1 Clostridiales bacterium | reverse complement strand
TAAAGGAATTCTTGAAAGGATGTGAAACCCCTTGAAAACACTATTGGCAAACTTAACAGGAGCGTACGGTCCTTCGGGAAGGGAAGAAGCCGTCAGGGATGTCATCAGGCAGGAAATCAGGGATTATGCAGATGAGATCCGTGAAGATACCATGGGTAACTTGATTGCTGTAAAAAAGGGCAGGGATGCAAAGGGCAAAAAGGTAATGCTGGCTGCTCATATGGACCAAATAGGTCTTATAGTTACCAACATTGATGAAAACGGATTTCTGCGCTTTTCCAATATTGGCGGAGTCTCTCCCTTTAATGTGATCCACCGCAGGGTTGTTTTTCAGAATGGAACAACCGGTGTGGTCAGCTATGAAACAGAGCTGGAGGATATCAAAAATCTGAAACTGAACAAAATGTACATAGATATCGGTGCCGCCGACCGGGAAGAGGCCGGGAAACAGGTTCGGATTGGAGATGTGGCAGTTTATCATGCTCCTTTGACTGAAGCGGGAAACCGTTTTATCGGATGTGCCATGGATGACCGGGCAGGCTGTGCCGTGCTGGTGGAAACCATCAAAGCCATCAAGGATTCTCCCAATGAACTGGTATTTGTATTTACCGTTCAGGAGGAGGTAGGCCTGCGAGGTGCCAAAACCTCAGCTTATTCCCTTAATCCGGATATAGGAATTTCCGTGGATGTTACGCTGACCGGTGACACACCCAAATCCAGGCCTATGGCAGTAAATCTGGGCGACGGTCCGACTGTAAAGGTTAAGGATTCATCCATTATCTGCCACCCCAAGGTAAAGAATCTGATGATACAGAGAGCAGAGGAAGCAGGCATTCCCTATCAGCTGGAGGTGCTGGAGGCAGGAGGCACGGATTCCGGAGCCATACATCTGTCAAGGGAAGGTGTACCTTCCGGTGTCATTTCCATCCCCTGCCGCTATGTTCACAGTGCCCATGAGATGGTGGACAAAAGCGATATGGAAAATGCAGTCCGGCTGCTGACCGGCATACTGGAGAAGGATATCAGTCTTTAAATGCTTCTATAAATATATGTTCCGTTGATATTATATGTTCAGTTGAAATGTAACATACACTACAGTTATATCTGAAAAAGACGGCAAGAGCACTGTCCCGCATGGAATGGTGCTCTTGCTATTTTGTGATTTGTTACAATTTCGTAAGATTAATTAATTTGTATATACAAGTTAAGGTGATATAATCTTAGTAATACGGCAACAATACACAGTATACAAATTCAATTTTACAAACCGCAATTATCCGTTTTTAGGGGCGGCCGGCCTTCTCCCTTAGGCTGCAAGTACAGAAGAGGATGAAAGGAGTCATATATGAAAAGGGTTTGGATCACCACACTAGTCTGCCTGGCAGCTCTGCTTTTGTCTCTTCCACCTATATATGCCGGTGCTGAGAGAGTGTCCATGGAAGCAGAAGTCGGCTTTAACGGTACATATTTAATGGGGGCCTGGACACCCATCCGGGTTCGGATTGAGAATACAGGCAGCGATCTGGAGGGCAGCCTGGAGGCGGTTGTTAAAGCAGGGCAGAGAGCTTCCATCGTATATTCCACCCCGGTCAGCCTTCCCAATACTTCCGTAAAGGAATATACCATATATGCCAGGATTTCAGAGCTGGAGAGGTATCTGGACATCCACCTGAAGGATAAAAGAGGGAAAATCCTGCAGACCCAAAGAGTAACACCCCTGTCTCCCATTGGATCAGACAGCTATCTGCTGGGTCTCATAACCGAAGATCAGCCTTCGCTGGGTTATTGGAAGGAAAAACCGGCAGCCAGCCGGCTGCTGTCCAATTATGAGCCGGTATATCTGGACGCCTCTGATTTTCCTGTTCGCAGTGAGGTTCTGTCTTCCTTTTCAATTTTAATACTGAACAATATGGACACCGGAATCTTTCGCCAGGAACAGCTGGATGCCTTGCAGGTCTGGCTGCAGGAAGGCGGAATCCTGATCATAGGTACCGGTGTTAACGGCAGGAGAACCCTGTCCGGTCTGGAGAAGCTTGATCTGCCTGTCACAGCAGGGGAACTCAAAGCGCTGGATTCATTTAAGCTGCTGGAGGAGATGACAGAAAGACAGGTACTGGGCACCGCTCCTCTGCAGTTAATGGATCTGCATGTGGAAGACGGCAGGGCAGTGCTGAGTGATGATGAAAACGGTTTAGTCTGGGTATTCAGCAAAGGATCAGGCACGATTTACCTGTCCGCCTTTGATTTGGGAACAGAACCCATAATAAGCTGGACGGGAAATAAGCTGCTGTGGGACAGACTGCTGACCCAAAGCCTGAAGCCCGCCGCTGCCTATGGGCTGCGTAATCCCTACCGTAAGCTGTATTATAATACAAGGGGCATTGGGGAGATACTGGGAAATATTGAGGCCATGGAAATGCCTTCGGTAATGCTGATTCTCTTCATATTCCTCTTTTATCTGGCACTGGCAGGTCCGGTAAACTATATGTTTCTTAAAAGAATTGATCGGCGGGAGTGGTCCTGGCTGACTATTCCTGCTCTCTCCATCCTGTTTGCAGCCCTGGTATTCGGACTTGGATACAATACCAAGGGTGGAGAGCTCATTACCAACACCATATCGGTAATATCCCTTAACAGCAATGCAGAGCATGGCTGGCTTACCAATCATATCGGAATCTTTATACCCCGGAGGGGAGATTACGAGGTGGAGGTTGACCGTTTCGCCCTGCTGACACCGGGCAGTGCACTTTATATGGATTATGGCAGCGCTTCATCTCCTTCAGTGCTGGCCCGGACGGTACAGGGGAATCCATCACGTATTATGTTTGATAATGTGAACATCTGGACCATGGAGACCTTTGAAATGAGCGGACAGCAGATAAGTCCGGGCATCATCCGCTCAGAATTGTATTACCAGGATGGCAGGATAAAGGGAACTATACAGAACAATACAGTTTACCCCCTGGAAAAGCTGGTCATATATACCCCGGGGGCCTTTGAAGAAGTAGGAAATATTGCAGCAGGTGAAAGCAGGAACGTTGAGATGATCCTGCCGCTGATATCCGGAAACAGGCATTACAATAATGTATACAATATGATTGATCAGGTCTTTCCATGGACAACAGAAAATGAAAACAGGACGCGCAGGGGAATGCTTCAGACACTTCTTGCGGAAACAGATTATGATTATCCTTCCTATCCGCAGACTCCCGCACTGCCCGGCACAGCGGCGGAGGGAGAGATTCAGAGCCTTGAAGTTTCCTATTTTGCCTTTTATGAAGGAGAAAGGGAGGCAGGAATCAAAGTCAATGGCAGGCAGCCCGATCGCACTTTGGGGGACGGCATTATTATGGGCAGCATGGAACTGGCTGCAGGCAGGGATGGGGTGGTAAGCATACCCCCGGGGCTGATTTTTGCAAGTTATGAGGAAGAGCAATCCCGGTTTACGGATTACAGCGGAAAATACTTTTATGTATACGATTCAAATGGATATGCTGTATTCTCCTTTGATTTCTCTCCCTATATTCATTTGAAGGATCTGCAGATACAGGTTGGCTCATCCGTGTACCAAAGCGGTGCCATGGCCCAGGTATATGATATTCCGGCCGGGGATTATGAGGATATGCGGGGAGACAGCATCTTAATCGATGAGAGCAATATGAACAGATATTTAAATGAAGAGAACAAGCTATATATGAAATTTATCCCGGGCCGCGATCACCACGTTGAGTTCAGTGTGCCCACCTTTACCCTTGAAGGGAGGGAGCCATAGTGCTGAAGATAGAGAATCTGGTAAAAAAATATGGAAACTTTACGGCAGTTGACAACCTGAATCTGGAGCTGGAAAAAGGTGATATTTACGGTTTCGTAGGGCCCAACGGTGCCGGAAAGACCACCACCATGCGTATAGCAGCCACCCTCCTTGAGGCTACTTCCGGGACGGTTCTGGTGGACGGAATCAATGTTGCGGAGCAGCCGGTCAGGGTACGGGGGCGAATCGGATATATGCCCGACTTCTTTGGTGTATACGATAATCTGAAGGTTGATGAATACATGGACTTTTATGGCAGCTGCTACGGTCTGTCAAAAGCAGAAAGAGTAAAGAGGACGGAAGAGCTGCTGGAACTGGTGGATCTGAAGGATAAAAAGCAGGAATATGTGGATACCCTTTCAAGGGGCATGAAGCAGAGGCTCTGCCTGGCTCGCAGCCTGATTCATAACCCGGAATTCCTTATCCTGGATGAACCGGCCTCAGGCATGGATCCCCGGGCTCGAATTGAAATGAAGGGCATCCTGAAAACCCTGAAGGAAATGCAGAAAACCATATTGATAAGTTCCCATATACTCCATGAACTGGCCGAACTGTGCAATTACATCGGCATTATAGAGAGAGGGAAGCTGGTTTACTCCGGCGAAATACAGGATATAATGAGAAGAATCACCGGCAGAACCATTCTGGAGATAAGGCTTTTAGGCCAGGTTGACAGGGCTGTCAGCCTGCTCAGGGAACAGCCTCTTGTTGAGGATATCTCCGGGGAGGATAATGTTATAGAAGTCAGCTTCTCCGGCAATGATCAGGAGATGGCGGAACTCCTCAGGCTCCTGATTAATCATGAAGTTCCCGTCATGACCTTTGCCCGGGAGGAAGGCAGCCTGGAGGAGGTATTTATGGAGGTGACCAAAAATTTTGAACAGTAGAATATGGAACAATCCGGTAATCACCAGCGAGATGAAGATCAAGATGCGGGGCTGGAGAACGGCCCTGGGTATTGCAGCCTATCTGGGCGTTCTGCTGCTGATTGGTTTCCTGTATTACCTGGCCTTTATTGATTATTCTCTTTCCTGGAGCAATTCGATTAACGCCAGGCAGGAGGCAGGCATGCAGATTTACAGCGTTCTGGCGGTTCTGCAGTTCAGCCTGGTTCTGCTCATCACCCCTGCCCAGACAGCCGGCTCCATCAGCGGGGAAAGGGAAAAGCAGACCCTGGAGCTGCTGCTTTCCACTAAAATACCTTCCCTGGGAATAATTTTCGGCAAGCTTATTGCATCCATGTCATATATAATTCTGCTGATAATTACAAGCATTCCCCTCTTCAGCCTGGTATTTCTCTTTGGAGGCGTTACACCGGGAGATATGGCAAAGCTCTTTCTTTTTTATATTGTTACAGCTTTTGCAGTAGGCAGTATCGGCATCTTCTATTCCACCCTGTTCAAGCGGACAGTGGTTGCAACGGTAGTGACTTACCTCACCATTTTTCTGCTGGGACTGGTGAGTGTGATACTGGGTGCATATATGGTGACGGTTCAGTTCAATGCAGTCAATCAGCCTGCCAATCCTGCCATCCCTTTTGTTCTCTATATCAATCCTGCTGTCGGGCTGGCGGACATTCTTGTTACTGAACCCGGGGGATTCCGTTCCATATTTGGCATTAGTACTGCCGGCAGCTATGGAGCAGCCTTCTGGATTCTTAACTCCATAGTCATGCTGGTCATTGCAGCCGGACTGCTGGCGGTCAGCGTGTATAAAATAAATCCTGTCCGTCAGCTGCTGGGAAGACGGGTAAGAAGAAGGAGAGCTTGAGAGTTCAGCCAACAAGTGCGGAAAGGAGGCAGCTGTTTATGAAACCGGAGAACCAATTCCATAAAACGGGAAGAGCAAAAACCAAATGGAAGCACTATGAACTGAAGCAGGCTTTCACACCGGTTTACAGGAGGATTATATTGCAGCATATGCTGCGGTATTTGTCAGCAGGTGTGCTGGCAGCCCTGGTTTTCTGTCTTCTGCTGTCCGGGCTGTCCTTTCTGCAGCCTATTGAAAATATCCTCTTCTTATGCCTGATATTCGGCCTGACCATTGTTGCTGCCGTACTTGCTGCCGGCCGGCTGAGAAAGCCCTCTGTTTTCGAAGCAGCCAGGATTGCGGATCGGCTGGGCTTGCAGGAAAAGATAGTGACTGCCTGTGAGCTGGATTACCGGGAAGATGAAATGGCAAGGCTGCAGAGAGAGGATGCCATTGACAGCCTGAGAAAGCTGGACAAAGGGAAAATATCGCTTAGGATACCCGGATATCATGGCTATGCTCTGATTCTGCTCACGCTGGCGCTTGTGCTTGTACAGTTCATTCCCAATCCTATGGATCACCTGATCCGGGAGAGGGAGGAGCTGCGGGCAGAGCTGCAGGAACAGATGGAAGAGCTTAAGAAGCTAAAAGATGAATCTGCCGCTCTGGCAGCCCTGACCGAGGAGCAGCGGCAGGAACTGGCTGCTCTGGTCAGGGAGCTGGGCGAAGAGCTGAAAAATACAGGGGACTATAAGGAAGCCCTAAAAGATATTTCCAAAGCCGAGGAGAAGCTGACCGCACTCACCGACAGGATAAGGGAAGAGAACTTAGGCGGGCTGGCATCGCAATTGGAATCATTGGAAGAGACCCAGTCGCTGGCGGCTGCCTTATCAGGCAGAAACCTGTCTGACCTGGAAACCGCTTTGGAAGAGCTGAAGCAGCAGCTAAAAGAGGCTGAAAACAGGGAGGAGCTGGCTGAAAAACTGAAAGAGGCCCTTGAACAGGCGGCTGAATCCATGCCGGACAGTGAAGTAAAAGGCAAGCTGGCAGCTGCTGTGCAAAGCCTGGACAGCGGCCGGACGGAAGAAGCCCTGGAGCAGATGGCTGAGTCAATGAAGCAGGCAGTTCAGGCCAGCAATGCCATGGGTGACGCCAGGTATGCTCTCCAGCAGATGCGAAGCAGCGCAGCCAGGGCAGCTGGCGGAGGAGAGTATGCGCAGGGTCACGGTTCATCCGGACAGGATGAGGGCAGGAGCGGCAGTCAGGGTAATGAAGGTTCCGGCAGTGAAAATACCGGTCAGGGGACTCAAAGCGGACAAAGCGGCCAGGACAGCGGCACCGGTGAAGGGCAAGGAACCGGTGAAGGGCAAGGAACCGGTGAAGGACAAGGAACCGGTGAAGGACAAGGAACAGGAGAAGGACAAGGCAGCGGCGAAGGAAGCCAGGGCAGCAATGGCCAGGGCGAATCAGGAACCGGCACCGGTTCAGGCATAGGAAGCGGAACCGGAAGCCAAGGCGGCCAGAGCGGCAGCGGCACTACCACTGGTTCACATGAGGGAAACAGCCAGACAGGCGGGGAAAATGCCGGCACTGTATATGAACAGATTTATGCACCGGAACGTCTGGGGGACGGTGGTGAGGTAACCCATGTGCCGGGTCAGCAGACAGGTGAGGGAAACATCTCTGCTGAAGTAGGCGGAAGGGGCGCAGGTGAGCTGTGGGGATTCATCCCCTATCGTGAGGTTTATCAGGAATATCGCAGGGAGGCTATGAACAGCATGGACAGAAGAGTGCTGCCTCCCAGTGTTCAGGCAATGGTGCGGGAGTATTTTGATGCCCTGGGCCAATGATAAAACAAAGAATAATTGCTTCAGGAGGAAGATATGGATATAAAGGAATTTTCCGCTGCTGCAGCCCGGATTGAAAATGAAATCTCCAGGGAGATCATCGGGCTTAGGGATACCATCCGGTATGTGCTGATTGCTGTCATTTCCGGAGGCAACGTGCTTCTGGAAGGGGTACCCGGGCTGGGGAAGACCCGGCTGGTCAAAACCCTGGCCAGGGTGCTGGATCTGGAATTCAGCCGTATCCAGTTTACACCGGACCTCATGCCTTCCGATGTGGTGGGTACCAATGTACTGACAAGGGACGATTCAGGCAGGGGTGTCTTTCGCTTTCAGGCAGGCCCTATCTTCAGCAACCTGGTGCTGGCGGATGAAATAAACCGTGCCACTCCCAAAACCCAGAGTGCCCTGCTGGAAGCCATGCAGGAGCATACCGTTACCGTAGCAGGCGTTACCAGGGAACTGCCCCAGCCCTATTTTGTCCTTGCTACCCAAAACCCCCTGGAGCAGGAGGGTACCTATCCCCTTCCTGAAGCTCAGCTGGATCGATTCTTGTTCAAGCTGCTGTTGGATCTGCCCTCACTGGATGAGCTCCATGCCATAGTGGACCTGACTACCGGGACAGAGCAGGACAGGGCTGAAAAGGCAGCGGATGCAGGATGTATTCTGGAAATGAGGCAGCTGGCTGCCCGGGTGCCTCTTGCCCGGCCGGTTCAGGATTATGCCCTGCGGCTTGTCATGAACACCCATCCCCATCTGGACAGCAGCCCGGAGACTACCAGGAGGCTGGTGCGCTACGGCTCCAGCCCCCGGGGCGCACAGGCCCTGATACAGGCTGCCAAGGTGCGGGCCTTAATAGAGGGACGCTATAATGTTTCCTTTGAGGATATCAGAAATATTGCCTGTCCCGCCTTACGGCACCGGATATTCCTGAACTATCAGGCTGTCGCAGAAGGAATGACTCCTGATTCGGTGATCCGGGACATCATCCAGGCAACCGGGGAGTAGGGTAACCATGGGCAGCCAGATGAAAACCTTTGACCCGGATTTCCTCAGCAAGCTGGAGAGGTTAGCCCTGCAGAACATAAGGCCGGTCCGGGGAGGGACAGGAGGCAGCCGCCGGTCCAGGGCCAGGGGACAAGCCATCGAGTTCTCCGATTTTAGGGAATACACCCCGGGAGACGATTACCGCAGGATAGACTGGAACGCCTATGCCCGGTTTGAACGCTTGTTCATTAAGCTGTATATGGAGGAAAGGGAGGCAAATGTCACCATCTTTTTGGACACCAGCGCTTCCATGAACTATGGTGAGCCCGGTAAAGGCATCCTGGCAAAGAAGATGGCAGCTGTCTTTGCCTATATTGCCCTGGCCAATTACGACCGGGTGGGAATTGCTGCAGTTACGGATACCGTAATTCATCAGCATCCATATTTCTCCGGAAAAGCCGGGTATGCCAGGGTCCTGAAGTTTTTGGACAACCTTCCCTTTGAAGGAAGGACCAGTCTTAATAAAAGCATTCAGAGTTTTGAGCCCCTGATGAGCAGAAAGGGAATCAGCATAGTGCTGTCGGATTTCCTGGCGGAGGATGGGTATATGGATGCTTTTCACTATCTAAAATACCAACAGCAGGATGTGGCAGCCCTGCAAATCCTTTCGCCTGAAGAGCTGGATCCCTCAATGTCCGGTGCACTGAGGCTTATTGACATGGAAACCAATGAACATGTAGAGGTGGAGATAACTCCCCGAACGCTGAGCTTGTATAAGAAGGCACTGAACACACATATGGAGACACTGAGGCAGACCTGCAGCAATTTGGAGATTGCCCTTTTGCAGGTGGGCAGCGACATTTCTTTGGAGCAGCTGGTTTTTGAAAAGCTGCAGCAGACAGGCATGATTCGCTAAGGGAGGGACGGCTTTGGCCTTTCGCAATCCATGGGGATGGCTGGCTCTTTTGCTCATCCTTCCCCTAATACTACTCTATATTTTAAAAAAACAGCATGAGGATATGAATATTTCCAGCACCCTGCTCTGGCAGCAGGTCTTTCGGGATCTGCAGGCAACCAGACCCTGGCAGCGCCTGCGCACTCAGCTGCTGCTTATATTGCAGGTTCTTGCCATTATATTGTTTGCCTTTTCCCTGGCCCGCCCCATATCTTTCAGCGGACAGGGAGGCATCTCTTATATAGCAATTGTGGATACCTCTGCCCGTATGCAGGCTGTAGATGTCAGGCCGTCCCGGATGGAAGCTGCCAGAACAGCCCTGCTGGACCTCATCCGCAGGATGAAGACCGGGGATGTTCTGACTATAGTATTGGCGGACCAGCAGCCATTTGTACTGGCGGGCCCGTCTGATGACAAGGCCCTCTTAGCAGGATATGTGAATGAAATTCAGCCGTCCAACGGAAAAACCGACCTGGGCAGTGCTGTCCAGCTGGCACAGACCCTGCTTCAGGATCAGGGCAGGGACGGCGGACAAATCCATGTTTTCAGCGATAAAGCACTTTCCGGAGCAGACAGCCATGAAGAACTGTTCTTCCATGTGTTTGCAGGAAATGGTGAAAATGCCGCTGTTACACATGTAGGTTACAATGTCAGTGACAGGAATATCACTGCCCTGTCCCGCGTTGCCAACTATGGAACCGGGCGGAATGTAACCCTGGAGCTGAAGGTAGACGGTTCCCTTCATAATGTGAAGGAGGTTTCTCTGCCGGCTGATGAGGAGATTTCTGTATACTGGCCTGATATCCCCGCTTCCGCCCGTGAAGTCGTGGTATCAATATCAGAGGAAGACGATCTTTTGCTGGATAATACAGGCATGGCGGCAATCAGCGATGAGCATAAGGTAAAGGTGCTGCTGACAACGGAACGAAATGTATTTCTGGAAAGAGCGGTTTCCCTGCGCGGGGACATTGAGCTTTTAAAGGCCAATCCAGGCGAGGCTCCGGAAAGCTCGGACTTTCATCTGTATATATATGACGGCGGCCTTCCTGCCCTATTGCCGGAGACAGGCCATATAATCGCCTTTTCACCCTCTGCCCATGAGGATCTTGGGCTGACTGCAGAGGGAGAAATTCAGCCCTCAGGCGTGATAATCAACCCGCAAATCCAGTATCCTTCCCTCATGCAGTATGTGGAACCGGAAGGATATCAGATAGCAAATGCGGTCAGAGTTAATGTACCGGAAGGCTTTACTGTCCTTCTTCAGGACAGGGCCGGCAGTCCCCTGCTCATAGCCGGTGAACGGGATGGACGGAGGATGGCCCTGTTCTCATTTTCCCTCCACGATTCCAATCTTCCTTTGAAGGCCGATTTTCCCATTCTGATTCAAAATCTGCTTAATTGGCTTGTGCCGCCGGGCATGACCTTTACAGGACAAGTCTTTGCAGGCGACCCGCTGCCTCTTTCTCCCTTTCCTGATGCAACCGGTATTATAGTAAGATCTCCGGGCGGCAGGGAATACAGCTTTGATGCCTATCCTCCGCCTGTATTCCATGATACCCGGGAGATCGGATTTTATGAAGTTGTCCAGGAAGCAGGGGAGCGGACCTACAGCGGGGGCTTTGCCGTCCTGGTTCCCACCGATGAAGTATCCGATCTGCGCACAGACAGTCAACCCCTTGAGGAGGAGGGAGACAGAGTAATGCAGACTGCTGCCTACCCCTTTCAAAGGGAAATCTGGATGCTGGCCGGATGGGCTTTGCTGCTGCTATTACTGACAGAATGGTGGGTGTATCATCATGGCATTTAGCTTCTCAAACCCTTTGGCCCTGCTCATGCTTCTGCCTGCTGCTGCCTTTGTCATATATCTTTTTTGCCGATACCGGGGGAAAGGCTTTCACGGCGGCATCTGGCCGCTGGTGCTGAGGCTCTTGCTGATCCTCCTCCTGGTGCTTTCACTGGCAGGACTGGAGCTTAAGATACCGGTGGACCGTACCGAGATTGTCTTTGCGGCAGATTTGTCAGACAGTACCGTTTCCAGGCAGGGAGAGCTGGCGGACTTTATTGCTGATGCACTGAAGATACTGCCTGAAAACTACCATGCAGGCATCATCAGCTTTGGAGGGAATGCCCTGATTGAACAGTCCCTGGGCAGCCGGCAGCCTTTTCATGCCTTTCATTCCAGGCCGGATACCGACTACAGCAATATTGAACAGGCATTGCAGCGGGCGGAAGGCTTGTTTACACAGGACAGCAGCAAGCGAATTGTGCTTTTGACCGATGGGGCTGAGAACCTGGGCGATGCCCTGCTGCGGGCAGGTGTTCTCAGGCAGCGCGGCATTTCAGTGGATGTTTTCCATCTGGACACTGTGCCTCCGGAGGAGGTTCAGCTGTCCGGGCTGACTCTGCCCTCATCGCTTTATCAGGGAGAGAGCTATGATATCCAGATTGAGATAAACAGTACAGTTGAAACCAGGGGAATTCTGCGGCTGTATGCCAACAGGCTGCCGGTGGACAGCCGGGAGGTGGAAATTCAGAAGGGGCGGAACATATTCTTATTCCGGCGGGAAGCCGAAACAGTCGGTACTGTAATTTATGAAGCAGAGCTGGAGCCTTTGTCAGGCCACGATACCTTCCTGCAGAACAACAGAACCGCTTCATATGCCAGAATTGAAGGCCCTCCCATGATAGCCCTGGTGGAAGGGCAGGAGGGGGAAGGCCGTGAGCTGGCTGGAATCATGGATGCCGGCGGACTGGAATACAGGATCTTTCTGCCCCATACCCTGCCCGACCAGCTGGAGGAACTGGTGAAGTTTGATGCAGTAATTCTGGCCAATGTGGGTATTGATGAGCTGGGGCATGAAAAGACGGAAATTCTTGATAATTACGTCAGGTCCATGGGGAGGGGGCTGCTGGTTACAGGCGGTGACAACAGCTATGCCCTGGGTGGATACCTTGGAACCAGGCTGGAGGAAATGCTGCCGGTGGATATGGATTTATCCAAAAGAAAAGAAATTCCATCCCTGGCCCTGGCCTTGGTGATAGATAAATCCGGCAGCATGTCCGATACCCAGTTTGGCATCAACAAGATGGAACTGGCCAAGGAAGCGGCCATCCGTTCCACTGAAGCCCTGCGGGACGATGATTTCATCGGCGTGGCCGTCTTTGATTCCGCTGCGGCCTGGGTTGTGGAGATGCAGAAAGTAATAAACCGGGAGGATATACAGGATGCCATTGCCACCATTCAACCCGGAGGCGGCACCAATATGTATCCGGGCCTGGATATGGCATATCAGGCACTTAAAAACACGGATGCCGCTCTTAAGCATGTAATTGTTCTTACCGACGGTCATACCGGCGGCGGAAACTTTGACTCACTGGTTACCCGGATGGCGGCCGAGGGCATGACAGTATCAGGAGTGGCTGTGGGAAAAGATGCAGATGGCAGACTTATGGAGCATATTGCCGCTCTGGGGAAGGGAAGATATTATTTTACCGATGATTATGCCGGCATACCCAAGATTTTTACCAAAGAAACTTACATGGCTGCCCGCAGCTATATCAACAACGAAACATTTTATCCACAGGCCAGGGGCGGTTCAGCCATACTTGCCGGCATTGAATCAGTGCCTTCATTGGACGGATACCTGACAACCACCATCAAGGGCGGGGCAGTGCCGGTGCTGGTCAGCCGCCAGGATGATGATCCGATATTGGCCTACTGGGACTACGGCCTTGGAAAGGTGGCCGCCTGGACCAGCGATGCGAAGGGAATCTGGACGGAAAGATGGCTTAAATGGGAACAGGCAGCCAGCTTCTGGCTGAATACCATTTCCTCGGTTTTGCCCGGCAGCAGCGGCGAGGGAGGCAGGATTGAAACCGGCCGTACCGGTAATACCGGCCACATAGCGGTATCGACCGATGAGCAGGATTCTGGCTCTGAGATCTATGCGGTTGTCGTTAATCCGGATGGCGGGGAAAGCAGGGTCAGAATGCTGCCCTCCAGGCCGGGTTACTACCAGGGCAACTTTGCCCTGGATAGTATAGGTGTCTATCTGGTTCGGGTGGAGCAGCGGAGAGATGATGGAACCGCTGCTGCTATGGAAGGGGCATTAATTTATCCCTATTCACCTGAATATGATATTGGTCAGGCCCCTTCAAGAAATCTGGCTGAGCATATTGCCGGCCGGACCGGAGGTTTGATGATTGAAAAACCGGAGGATCTGCTCCTGCATCAGCCTGCTCCGGTATGGAGACATCACGAAATCTGGCCTGCCCTGCTCCTTATTGCTCTGCTGATCTTCTTACTGGACATTGTGCTGCGCAGACTGGGACTTAGGTTTGTGCTGGACAGGGTAAATTCCTTCATTTCCAAGTCGGTAGATCTGCTGAATAAAAAGAAGGAAAGCAAGAAAGCCGAAATTTCTGATGAGGTATTGGACCGGACGCGCAATGAGACTAAAAAAGAAGAGCATGATGATTCTATACCTGCAAAAAGGGATGACTTTACAAGTGCTTTGCTGAAAGCCAGGCAGGAAAGAAAGATCAGGAAGTAAGATATGCTAAAGTAATATAAAATTCCAGGAAAATCAGATAACAGATTTTTGTTAAATAAATCCCAAATCAAAAGCCTCTTCTTTATTCCGGGCACAAAAATAATGAGTCGACAGAAGAGAAACAAGCTTCATTTTATAGGGTCTGAAACTTAATAATTCGCACTTTGCGCATGGTTGTATCTGACAGCACTTAAGCATAATATTGAAAACGTTTTCAATAAACCATGAAAAAATTGGCAAATTTTTAACAATACTCCATCTGATTATGCTTATATTGATGGTAAAGCTCTAATGAGAAAGTATAATATTTTTATGAAAGTGCTTTCAAAAAAGAGGATTTTGAAAACCGATGTCGAATTTAATATTCAACACAGTATGAAAACTATCTGAAATGCCGGCAGAAGGTGACACGATGGCGCAAAACTCAGGCCAGGGAATTACTATTTATGATGTTGCGAAAAAGGCCAATGTATCAATTAGCACTGTATCCAGGGTCTTCAACAACAGTCCCCTGGTAAGCAGTAAAACCAGAAAAAAGGTGCAGAAGGTAATAGATGAAATGGGCTTTGTGCCCAGTTCCATTGCAAGGAGCCTGGTTTCTGCATCCAGCAAGACCATAGGGCTTATAGTATCCGATATTACCAACCCATTTTTTGCAGATACCATAGATGGCATAGAAAGTGTTCTGCACAGTGAAGGATTTTCGGTTTTCCTGTGCGATACCCGCTACAACCGTGAAAGGGAAGCCAACTATATAAATCAGATGCTGGAGAAAAGAGTGGATGGAATAATCATCTTCAGTGCAGATATAAGCGGCATCGAGCTGCTTACCGGTATAAAAAACGAACTTCCCATAGTCTCAATCCAGTCGGCCTTCAAAGAAGTGGACTGCGTTAACACCACGGACGAGGAAGGAGCCTATGAGGCCGTAGATTTCCTTATAAAATCAGGTCACAGGAAGATCGCTTTCCTGGTTTACGATTATGATAACTCCACAATAACAAACAGAATGAAGGGCTATCTGAGAGCTCATGATGATGAAGGCATCCCCGTCAATGATGACTATATCATAAAAATGAAATTTAATCCCAATGCGGGCTATTATATGGCAAAAGAGCTGCTTGAAAGCCATCCGGAAGTGACTGCCATTTTTGCCTATAACGATATGATTGCCATAGGTGCATACATGGCCATCTATCAGAAGGGGCTTAAAATACCCGATGATATCAGCGTAGTGGGCTATGACGACATCGAAATGGCTTCCATAATTTCACCGGGCATTACAACTGTGTCCCAGCCCTTTTATGAAATGGGCAGGACAGCTGCTGAATTGCTGCTGAAACGCATTAAGGAGGAAGACAGATCCATACCTCAGACAATATTGCTGCCTACCAGGCTGACTGTCAGAGGTTCCACCAGGACGCTGACCCCTTAAGCATCAGAATACTGCAGCGGTTTTCTTTACAAGCTGTTGAAAGCGCTTTCAATAGTTTGACACACTGAATTTTACGTTAGCGCAGATTTCCAGGTGGGTACTATTTCTGCAAAAACAGCAGATATGGAATATTCAGAGGGAGGAGATAGCATTGGTTAAGGTCGGAGTAGTCGGATATGGAGTAATAGGACAGAGGCTTGCAGACGGAGTTGCACTGCAGGAAGACATGCAGCTGGTGGGAGTTGCCGATGTGGCACCTACTCTTTCCATAAAAGCGCTTAAGGAAAGGGGAATGCCATATAATTTATACAATGCACTGGCTGATAATCAGAAGCTCTTTGACGATGCAGGAATTCCTGTATCAGGAACCCTGGAGGAACTGGTTGACGAATGTGATATCCTGCTGGATGCCACCAGTGCAGGCGTAGGTGCAAAAAACAGAAAGCTTTATGAAAAATATGGCAGGAAGGCTGTATTTCAGGGCGGAGAAAAGAATGATATAGCAGATGTTTTCTTCCATGGATATGCCAACTATGAGAAAGGTCTGGGCAAACAGTTTCTTAAGCTGACATCCTGCAATACAACCGGATTAATCAGGGCAGTTGACTGCCTTGACAGGGCTGTAGGAGTGGAGAAGATTGCAATAACCATAATAAGGCGGGTTGCAGATCCGGGTGACTATCACAGGGGTCTTACAAATGCCCTGCAGATGGATAAGGCGCCCAACCATCAGGCAGTGGATCTGATGACAATTATGCCTCACATAGACGCAACCGGCATCCTGGTCCATACGCCGGTAACCCATGGTCACATAATTACAATAGTGGCAACTACCAAAAAGAAAATTGAAAAGCAGGATGCACTCAGGCTCTTCAAGGAACATCAGAGAATCAGAGTGGTTCGAATTGCAGACGGATTCCTGGGCAATGCTTCCCTCTTCCGTTACGCCAGGGATCTGGGCAACCCCAGGGGAGATATGTATGAAATTGCCATCTGGGATGAATCCATCGTAAATTCTGGTGATGATATCATGTTTGCAGTGAACATCCCTCAGGAGGCAGTTGTAATACCTGAAACCATGGATGCCGTCAGAGCTGCAATGGAAATGCAGACAGACAGGCTGGAGGCCTTAAGCCTGACCAATAAATATTTGGGGATGGGAAGATGGAAATGAAGTCAGCAGCCGGCATAAGACCTCTGGAGGCTTTTAACTACAAGGGCAAGAGAGTTCTGCTGAGGGTGGACATCAACTCGCCTATTGATCCTGAAACCAAAAGGATTGTAAATGACAACAGGATCCGGATGAGCATTCCCACAATAAAATACCTGGCTGAAGCAGGGGCAAAGCTTGCCATCATAGCTCATCAGGGGGATACGCTTGACTACCATAACCTGATCCCCCTGGCTGAGCATGCTGACAGGCTTACTGCCTTGCTGAGAATTCCTGTTCGCTATATTGATGACCCTGCCGGGCCGGCAGCCCAGGAGGCGGTAAAGAACCTGAAACCCGGGGAGATTGTGCTGCTGGGCAACCTGCGCTACCTCTGTGAGGAGGTATCAACCTTTGAGGATGCAGTCAAGCTGGAGCCCCGGCAGATGCTGAACACATACCTGGTAAGAAATCTGGCTCCTCTCATGGATTATTATGTCAACGATGCCTTTGCGGCAGCCCACAGAAATGCGCCTTCAATGGTTGCCTTTCAGGAAGTGCTTCCCACTGCAGGCGGCAGGCTGCTGATGGATGAGGTGGAAGCTCTGACCAGGGTCATGGACAATCCCGCAAGGCCATCCGTCTTTATTTTAGGGGGGCTGAAGATATCCGATGCCTTTGGAATGATGAAGCAGGTTTTGCAGAACGGCACAGCCGACAAGATACTGACATGCGGCGTGACCGGTGAGATCATGCTGATGGCCATGGGCATTTCCCTTGGAAGTGCAAAGGGAAAATTTATAAGGGACAGATCTCTTGATGCCTTTATTGCTCCGGCAAAGGAATATCTCAGGGATTACCCCGGGAAAATTATGACGCCTAAGGATCTGGCCTATGAAGAGGATAACAACAGGCAGGAGGCAGCAGCAGAGGATCTGCCTGTTGACAGGATGTTTATGGACATAGGGTCCGAAACCATAGAGGAATATAAGAAGGTTATTTTATCTGCAGGCACCATATTTGTAAACGGACCGGCTGGTGCATATGAATACCCGGCTTTCAGAAAAGGAACGGAAGAAATATGGAAGGCCGTTGCCGCTGCAGACGGCTGGTCGGTCATCGGCGGAGGCGACACGGTAAGCGCTGCCTCGCGTTTCATAGACCTGAAGGATATTGACTATGTATGCACAGCCGGCGGAGCCATGGTAAGATTCCTGTCCGGAACCAGGCTTCCCCTGCTGGAGGCCATGAAAAAGGCCGGTGCAGGATTTTAAAACAAGAATACTGAGGGGTAGATAAATGATCAGCAAGGAAAAAGTCAGGGAACTTGAGAGGTTCGCCCTAAAAATCAGGATAGAAACCATCAGGGCAATAGGTCACCTTGGATTCGGCCATCTGGGAGGGGCCATGTCCGTAGTGGAAGTCCTCGCAGTGCTGTATGGGGGAGTAATGAAGATCGATCCAGCCAATCCCGGCTGGGAAGGCAGAGACTGGCTGGTATGCTCCAAGGGCCACGCAGGGCCGGCTGTATACTCAACCCTGGCACTAAAAGGCTACTTCCCTTTAAGCATGCTGAAGACCCTGAACACCCCCGGCACCCGTCTGCCCAGTCACTGCGATAAGAACCTGACACCTGGGGTTGATATGACCACCGGTTCATTGGGGCAGGGCTCATCAGCTGCTGCAGGAATAGCCCTGGGCAACAGGCTTAAGGGCAGGAACAACAAAACCTTCCTCATACTGGGTGACGGAGAGCTCCAGGAAGGGCAGGTCTGGGAAGCAGCCCTCTTTGCAGCCCAGCAGAAACTGGACAATTTGATTGCCTTTGTAGACTATAACAAACAGCAGCTGGATGGCTATGTCAGGGACATAAACAACCTGGGGGACGTCAGGGCAAAATTTGAAAGCTTCGGATGGCATGCCCGGGAAGTGGACGGCCACAGCATTGAGCAGATTTGGGAAGCGGTAGAAGCTGCAGGGGAAGTGAAGGATCAGCCCTCAGTTATCGTGCTTCATACGGTGAAGGGAAAGGGCTGCAGCTTTGCAGAAGGTATAGTTGACAACCATCATATGATAGTGAATGAGCAGCAGATAAAGGAATCACTGGGGGCTCTCGAAGAAATCCTGGCCGGGGAGGTGGAAGCATGAGGGTTATAATTGCCAAAGAAAGGGTCCGGGAAAAAACTGAAATGAGAAGTGCCTATTGCAGCAGTCTAATCAGGCTGGCCCAAAAGGATGACAGGGTAGTGGTGCTGGATGCCGACCTTATGAAATCAATGGGAATGGTGCCCTTTATGGAAGCTTTTCCGGACAGGGCCTTTGATGTAGGAATACAGGAGGCCAATATGATGGGTGTGGCAGCCGGTCTTTCAGCTGCGGGAATGATCCCCTATGCTCACAGCTTTGCCCCTTTTGCAACCAGAAGATGCTTCGATCAGGTCTTCCTGTCCTGTGGATACGCAAGGCTGAATGTCAGAATCGCCGGCAGCGACCCGGGCGTAACTGCTGCCTACAACGGAGGAACCCATATGCCCTTCGAGGATATGGGCATTCTCAGAAACGTGCCGGATATAACGATACTGGAGCCGGTGGATTCAGTTATGCTGAGCAATCTGGTGGAACAGACACTGGAGCCCTATGGGGTCTTTTACATCCGGCTTCTTAGGAAAAACGCCGTAAAGATTTATGAGGAAGGATCAAAATTTCAGATAGGCAGGGCAGTTCAATTAAGAGAGGGCAGTGATGTCACCATATTTGCCACAGGCATAATGGTCAGTGAGGCCCTCAAGGCTGCTGAAGCCCTTTCTGCAGAGGGAATCTCAGCCCGGGTAGTCAATATATTTACCCTAAAACCCATAGACAGGGAAATGATTGAAAAATGCGCTGAAGAGACCGGAGCCATCGTTACGGCTGAGAATCACAGTATTATCAACGGGCTTGGCTCCGCTGTGGCAGAGGTGCTGGCAGAGACCCTGCCTGTACCCATGGAAAGAGTGGGAGTAAAGGATCTCTTTGGCGAGGTCGGGCCGGTTGATTATCTGATGAAGCGGTTTGAACTGACATCGGAGGATATAGCTGCAAAGGTCAGGAGAGTGGTTGAAAGAAAAAGTTCCGGGAGGGATTAGATTGATAATAAAACAGAAAGAGCCTTTTGGGAGCGGTTATACTCCAATTACCTGCATGGATGATAATGAAGTTAATGCCATGATGGATTTTGGCATTCTCATGCTCAGTAAAGGAGAAAGCTTTAGCTGCTCTGAAGAAAAGGAACGTGCATACCTCCTGATAAGAGGAGAAGCAAGGTTGGAGTGGAGTGACAGGAAGGAAACCGTCAGGCGGGATTCATTTCTGGAAGAGGGACCATGGTGCCTGCATCTGCCTGCCGGAGAATCAGTTAAGATTACCGCCCTGGCAGATGATACGGAGATATCCGTTACCATGACAGACAACCCCGGGGTATTCAGCCCCAAATTTTACTCACCCCAGGATTGCAGGATTGAGGAATTCGGAAAGGGTACGGCAATAGGCGAGACCTCCACCCGAATAGTAAGGACGGTGTTTGACTTTTCCAATGCCCCTTATGCCAACCTGGTTGTGGGCGAGGTTGTCAACTATCCGGGAAAATGGTCCAGCTATCCTCCGCACCATCATCCCCAGCCTGAAATATATTTTTACAAGTTTTACCCGGAGCAGGGCTTTGGATATTCGGAAAATGGTGAGGATGTCTATAAGGCAAGAAACAACGACACTGCAGTTATAACCGGAGGAAAAACCCATTCACAGGTTGCCGCGCCCGGATATGCCATGTACTATATCTGGGTAATCAGGAATCTGGAGAACAATCCCTTTGATGAGAGAATTTTCATTGATGAACATAAATGGCTGCTGGCAAAGGATGCCAAAGTTTGGCCTGAAAAATAATCATGTAAATTTAAATGTGTATCTACATGTGTATTCATTATAAAGAAAGGGAGGCTGTCTATTATGCGGACTGTCAGATTAACCATGGCCCAGGCACTGGTTAAATTTCTGGACAACCAGTATGTAGAATTTGACGGTGTACAAAAAAAATTCGTAAGAGGCGTTTTTACCCTGTTCGGGCATGGAAATGTATTGGGGCTGGGTCAGGCCCTTGAGCAGGATCCCGGAGACCTGTTGGTGCTGCAGGGAAAGAACGAACAGGGGATGGCTCATGCTGCCACAGGCTTTGCCAGGCAGAATCACAGGAAACAGATATTTGCATGCACTTCATCAGTCGGTCCGGGCGCAGCCAATATGGTAACGGCGGCAGCCACAGCCACTGCTAACCGCATTCCGGTGCTGATACTGCCCGGAGACACCTATGCATCCCGGCAGCCGGATCCGGTGCTGCAGCAAATTGAGCATTTTCATGATGTAGGTATAACAACAAATGATGCCTTTAAGGCGGTAAGCAAATACTGGGATCGCATAAACCGGCCTGAACAGCTTATGACCGCCATGATCAACGCCATGAGGGTTCTGACCGACCCGGCTGATACAGGAGCGGTTACCATTGCCCTGCCTCAGGACGTGCAGGGAGAGGCGTACGACTATCCGGTGGAATTCTTTGCCAAAAGAGTGCATCGAATAGAGAGAAGACTGCCTACTGAAAGCATGATCAGAGATGCCGCGGAGCTGATTAAATCAAAGAAGAAGCCATTGCTAATCTGCGGCGGGGGAGTCAGGTATTCCGAGGCAGCGGATGTCTTCAGAACATTTGCGGAAGAGTTCAACATTCCCTTTGGGGAAACCCAGGCCGGCAAGAGTGCCATTGTATGGGATCATCCCTTGAATCTTGGCGGCATAGGAACAACGGGAAATCTGGCAGCCAATACGATTGCAGGGGATGCAGATCTGATAATCGGAGTAGGCACAAGGTATACCGACTTTACGACCTCATCCAAATGGCTGTTTAAGAATCCTGAGGTTGATTTCATAAATATCAATGCAGCGGAATTCGATGCCTACAAGCTGGACGCTGTAAGAGTGGTAGCTGACGCAAAGGCAGCTCTTGAAGCCCTGACAGGGGAGCTTAAGGCAGCAGGCTACAGGTCAGGCTATACAAGTGAAATAGAAAATGCAAGGGAAAAATGGGCTGAAGAGCTTAACAGGTTATACAATCTCAAATATACGGGCAGTGAATTCAAGCCTGAGATAGCAGGACATATAGATCACGTTTTGGAAGAATTCGGACAGACGACAGGCTCATATCTGACCCAGACAAGGGTACTTGGCATACTTGATGAAATACTGGATGAGGATGCTATTGTTGTAGGTTCATCGGGAAGCCTGCCCGGAGATATGCAGAGGGTATGGAGACCTAAAAAACCTAATACCTATCATATGGAATACGGTTATTCCTGCATGGGCTATGAAGTAAATGCCGCCTTGGGAGTGAAATTAGCCTGCCCGGACAGGGAAGTATACTCCTTCCTTGGGGATGGCTCATATATCATGCTGAACTCCGAGCTGATCACATCCATTCAGGAAGGCCTGAAAATCAACCTGCTTCTCTTTGACAACGCATCCTTCGGCTGCATAAACAACCTTCAGATGGGAAATGGAATGGGCAGTTTCTGCACCGAGTTCAGATACCGGAACAAGGAAACGGGCAGACTGGACGGCAGGCTTATGACCATTGATTTTGCCAAAAATGCTGAAAGCCTGGGCTGCAAGGCCTATACCGCAAGGAATGAGGAGGAGCTGAGACAGGCTCTTGAGGATGCCGGAAAACAGACAGTATCCACCCTGATAGATATAAAGGTTCTTCCGAAAACCATGACCGGGGATTATGAATCATGGTGGAGAGTCGGCATTGCCCAGGTTGCCGAAAAGGAAAGCATTGAAAAAGCAGCTGCAAAGCTTAAAGAAGAACTGGAGAAAGCCAAAAAGTACTGAGTACGGTTTTCCCGGCATTATACAAGGTAAACCTTGCTCTATTAAGACGCTGGTTAAAGCATAACATAATGGGAGGCCTGATCATGTCGGAAAAGAAGATAAGGCTGGGCATAGCCCCGATTGCCTGGACAAATGATGATATGCCCGAACTGGGAAAAGAGATTACCTTTGAGCAATGCATCAGCGAGATGGCTCTTGCGGGATACGAAGGCACTGAGATAGGAAATAAGTACCCAAAGGATCCGAAAGCGCTTAATAAAGCCCTTGAATTGAGAGGACTGACCGTATGCAATGCCTGGTTCAGTGCGTTTCTCACCACTAAACCCCTCAATGAAAACATAGAAGCCTTTATAAGGCACAGGGATTTTCTGTATGAAGTCGGTGCCAGGGTAATTGGGGCCTCGGAACAGGGACACAGCATACAGGGAAAGATGGATACACCGATTTTTTCAGCAAAGCCCCGCTTCACCGATGATGAGTGGAAGAGGCTGGCGGACGGGCTGAATATGCTGGGGAGGCTTGCTGCGGAAAAGGACATGGTTCTGACATACCACCATCACATGGGCACAGGGGTGCAGACCTTAGAGGAGATAGACAGGCTGATGGAAATGACGGATCCAAACTATGTCTTCCTCCTGTATGATACGGGGCATTTGGTATTTTCAGGCGAAGATCCTGAAGCGGTACTCAATAAGTATGTATCGCGCATAAGGCATGTACACCTAAAGGATATCAGAAGCGAAGTCTTAGACAGGGTTAAGAATGAGGACTGGAGTTTCCTGAAAGCAGTTAAGGAAGGGGCCTTTACAGTGCCCGGCGACGGCATCACAGACTTTGAGCCGCTGCTTCAGATATTGCTGAAAAACGATTATAGTGGCTGGTTTGTCGTGGAAGCAGAGCAGGATCCTGCCAAGGCCAATCCCCTCGAATATGCAATGAGAGCCAGAAATTACATCAGGGAAAAAACAGGAATATGATAAGCCGGATATGGAGGAATGGGATATGGATGGAAAGATTAAAACGGGTGTAATAGGCGCAGGAAGGATAGGCAGGCTTCATGCTGAAAACATTGTCAATAACATCCGGGAAGCAGAGATTAAGGCAATTGCCGACATTAATACTGAAAATGTGAAAGACTGGGCCAATGAACTTGGAATTAATAATGTTTACGATGACTACCGCAGAATAATTGCTGATCCGGAAATTGAAGCGGTTCTGATCTGCTCTTCCACGGATACCCATGCGCAGATAATAATAGAGGCTGCCAATGCAGGCAAGCACATCTTCTGCGAAAAGCCCATTGATTTCAGCATTGACCGTATATATGAGGCCCTTGATGCCGTGGACAAAAACGGCGTGAAGCTGCAGATAGGGTTTAACAGAAGGTTTGACCATAATTTCAAGAAGGTCAGGGATCTGGTAAAGGAAGGGGAAATCGGAACTCCTCATATTATCAGGATAACCTCCAGGGATCCTGAACCCCCTCCCATCGAGTACGTCAAACGTTCAGGCGGTATATTTCTGGATATGACCATACATGATTTTGACATGGCAAGATACCTGTCCGGCAGCGATGTTGTGGAAGTATATACCAATGCAGCCGTACTGGTGGATCCGGCTATAGGTGAAGCAGGAGATGCGGATACTGCCGTAATCAGCCTTAAGTTCGCCAATGGAGCCATCGGCGTTATTGATAACAGCAGAAAGGCAGCATACGGCTATGATCAGAGGGTGGAGGTATTCGGCTCCGAAGGCTGTGTGACAGTATCCAATGACACACCCACATCTGCTGTTTTAAGCACCCAAAGCGGTGTTATAAGTGATAAACCCAAATATTTCTTCCTGGAAAGATATCAGGATTCCTTTGTGACAGAAATGAGGGCATTCTTTGACAGCATAATAAATGACAGTGAACCGCCTGTTAACGGCGTGGACGGCCTGAAACCCATACTGATAGCATTGGCTGCAAAGGAATCCTATGAGACGGGAAGGCCTGTAAAGGTAGAGGAAGCATAATGCATATAAAGCTTGGTTACGGCAAAGGCTTTGCAGAACTCAATATTGAAGATGAGAATCTGCTTGGTGTTATAAAACCCAATGCCGCCGATACGAAAATATCCGTTGATGAAGAAATAAAATCCGCCCTTGAAAATCCCATTGGTACAAAAAGACTAAAGGATATCGTTTCACCTGGTGAAAGAATAGCAATCATTACAAGCGATATCACCCGTCCCATGCCCAGCAAGGTGGTTATGCCCTTTATCCTGGAGGAGCTTTACCGGGCCGGCATACAGGCAGAGGATATTAAAATCGTCTTTGCCCTGGGCAGCCACAGGAAGCATACCGAGGAGGAAAAGAAGGCCCTGGTGGGGGAGAAGGTGTACTCTCAGATTGAGTGCATAGACAGCGATGTAAACGATTGCATAAACATGGGCCGTACATCCAGTGGAACGCCTATGGACATTTTCAGGGTTGTGGCCGAGGCAGACAGAAGAATCTGCCTCGGCAATATTGAATATCATTATTTCGCCGGTTACAGCGGCGGGATTAAGGCCATCATGCCCGGGGTATCCACCCGGCAGGCCATACAGGCCAATCACAGCAAGATGGTTATGGAATGGGCAAGAACCGGGGAACTGGATCGCAATCCGGTCAGACAGGACATGGAGGAGACAGCCTCATATGTATCTGTGGATTTTATACTCAATGTTGTCCTGGACGAAAACAAGAACATAGTCAAGGCTGTTGCAGGCCACCATATGAAAGCCCACCGGGAGGGATGCAGATTTCTGGACAGCATGTACAGGGTCAGGGTTGATGAACCTGCTGATATCGTGGTTGTCTCAGCAGGAGGATATCCCAAGGACATCAACCTTTATCAGGCACAGAAGGCGCTGGATAACGCAAGGCATGCAGTCCGGGAAGGGGGCATCATAATACTTCTTGCCGGCTGTAAGGAAGGATTGGGAGAAAAGGTGTTTGAACAGTGGATCAGGTCAGCAAAGTCTCCCGATGATCTGATAGAGCGGATTCAAACTGATTTTCAGCTGGGCGGGCATAAGGCAGCAGCAATAGCCATGGTTCTTAAGCACTGTGATGTATATCTTGTATCGGAGATGGATGATGATGAAGTCAGGAAATTATTTATGCAGCCATACTCTGACATCCAGTCAGCCTACGGGGATGCACTGCACAGACTGGGGCCTGAAAGCAAGGTCTTTGTCATACCATGGGGCGGTTCAACCCTGCCTTGGACAGAGACTGATAAGTAAAGTATTTCCACTGTGTCATGAGTATAAGGAGCAGGTAAATGCAATTCTGCAATTCTGCCCCTCATCAAATCCAAAAAGGATGTACGTTTAATAGAATTACATGGATGTTTATACTTTTATAATGAGATATAATACAAAAGTATTCCTGTATACTTTTTGGATCTGTAAGATACTCATACACTTTCATAACCAATAAGACCTATTACAGGATAAGCAGCAAATTATATACACAGTATGGAGGAGATAATATGATGAAGGCTTTGGTACTGAGGGATTATAAGCAGCTTTCCCTGGATGAGGTTCCCGTACCTGAATGCGGCAGGAATGACCTTCTTATAAGAGTCAAGGCATGTGCCATCTGCGGCAGCGACATTCACGGAATGGACGGAAGCACGGGCAGGAGGATTCCGCCCATAATTATGGGCCATGAGGCATCCGGTGTAGTAGAAAAGGTAGGTTCTGATGTTGCTGACTTCAAGCCCGGGGACAGGGTTACATTTGATTCCACGGTTTACTGCGGCCGGTGTTTCCATTGCAGTCACGGCGAAGTGAACCTGTGTGACAACCGCAGGGTTTTGGGCGTATCATGTGAGGATTACAGGCTGCATGGAGCCTTTGCGGAATATGTTGCTGTACCGCAGCACATTGTTTATCATATTCCGGATGAAGTCAGTTTTGAACAGGCTGCCATGGTAGAACCTCTCTCAATTGCATTCCATGCACTCAGGCGTTCATCTGTTTCTTTGAACAGCGC
The DNA here is from genome assembly GCA_012839095.1 of Clostridiales bacterium. GTDB lineage: Bacteria > Bacillota > Clostridia > Caldicoprobacterales > DTU083 > DUOA01. Next base: position 1,812 of record DUOA01000020.1, on the reverse strand, counting down.
TGCAGTAGTAGTAGGTTCCGGAATGATAGGCCTTTTGATTATTCAGCTGCTGAAAATTGCCGGCTGCAAAAGGATTATAGCAGTGGACATCAAGGAGTCGGCTCTGGATGCGGCCAGGAAATTCGGCGCTGAAATCACAATCAATTCAAGCAAGACTGATGTCCGGGCGGAAATCCTGAAAGCGACGGATAATCGCGGTGCGGACCTGGCTTTTGAGGTGGTGGGAATAGCCCAGACTTTAAAAACGGCCATATACAGCCTGAGAAAGGGCGGTTCTGTAACTCTTGTGGGCAACCTTCATCCCAATGTGGACTTTCCGCTGCAGTACGTAGTGACAAGGCAGATTTCCCTGTACGGCTCCTGCGCTTCTTCACTCGAATATCCTGATTGCCTGGACCTTATAGCTTCCGGCAAAGTAGACGTGGAATCCTTTATCAGCAAGGCTGCTCCATTATCCGAAGGTTCTGAGTGGTTCCACAGGCTGTATAAAGGCGATTCGGATCTGATGAAGGTTATTTTGAAACCGTGAAAGGGGGAGGCTGTGACATGAAGAAGATAAAAACAGCAGTTATAGGATATGGCAAGGTAGCTCATTTTCATGCCAGGGCATTAGTGAATCTGCCTCAGTCTGAATTTGTTGCTGTATGCGGCAGGAACATCCAAAAGGCAAAAGAATTCGCCCATGAATACGGAGTCGAGGCCTTTTCCGATATCAGAGAGATGGCAGAAGAAACAGGAGCTGAACTTGCCATCATATGCACCCCTCATCCTTTCCACAGGGAACCTGCAGTGGAGGCAGCCAATGCAGGGATGCATGTTTTGGTGGAAAAACCTCTGGCTTCAAACCTGGCCGACTGTGATGCCATGATTGAGGCAGCAAGGAGAAACGGCGTGCTTTTAGGCACTGTATGCCAGCGTAGATTCTATGCTCCCTGCATGAGGATAAAAGAGGCAATAGACAGTAATAAAATCGGCAGGCCTATACTGGGTTTGGTACATATGCTGGGCTGGAGGGACAAGGCATATTATGACAGCGATCCCTGGAGGGGAACATGGGCCGACGAAGGCGGCGGCGTTCTTGTAAACCAGGCTCCGCATCAGCTGGACCTGCTCCTCTGGTATATGGGGCCTGTTGATGAGCTGTATGGATACTGGGCTAACCTGAACCATCCCTATATTGAAGTGGAGGATACGGCTGTTGCTGTTCTGAAATTCAAAAACGGCGGGCTGGGCACAATAGTCGTCAGCAATTCACAGAATCCTGCCCTCTTCGGTAAGGTTCTCATACATGGCGAAAACGGTGCTTCTGTAGGCGTTCAGACAGATGGAGGGGCTATGTTCATTGCCGGTATGTCTTCCATTACCGAGCCTCCCATAAACGATATCTGGACAGTGCCGGGAGAGGAAGATCTGCTGGAGGATTGGAAAAGGGAAGACTCGGAATTCTTTAACAGCGTAGACTCAATGCATTACTATCATGAAAGGCAGATCGAAGATTTTATAAATGCAGCTTTAAAAGGAGGGCGTGCCTTAATAGACGGGGAGGACGGCCGCAGGACCGTCGAGGTATTTACAGCCATCTACAGATCCAACAGGGACAGAAAACCGGTAAAATTTCCACTGGTACCTGAATCGGCAGATGATTTTGACGGAAGACTTCTATAATATGCCTTTATTCTTATAGGAGGAATTTTTTCCAGGAGGGCGCATAGACGACCCAGTAAAGGAGCAGGGCTGACATCCACCTCACGGATAGGCAGAACGAAGGAATTTAGGCCAAGAGCCAGCGAGACATGGGAGGGTATGCCACCT
>DUOA01000142.1 GCA_012839095.1 Clostridiales bacterium | reverse complement strand
CTTGTCAAGAAAGTCTGTTGTTACTGGATACACCTATGTCACCGCCTCACTGTTCAATAAATCCTATGCTTACCTCTTCCCAATACCTGACGCCGTTTTTCGTGTGCCACAGGCTGGTTACGATGTCCCCTGCATAGCAGGTCATTGTCTTTGTGCCGCCAGCATCAGGGTATTCTAACGAAAAAAACGGCTTGTGTGCCGTTATAGTATCTATGATTGTCTGCAATTCGCTATCAGGCACCATCTTCCAAACCACGTCCACCCTGCGCTTTGTTGCGATCAGTTCCATTACCATCTTGCCGGATGCAGAGCGGTTTGACTTTGTGATATCAAAACGGCCAACCTTCAATTCCGAAGGTGTTTTTACCGTTACTCCTGCGATTTTTAGCATAATCTACACCCCCTGTGGTTGAACTACAAGATTAAGCCCCTGACGCTGGCCTTCTCGGATAATGGCCGGCAGCTGCATCCTTGCAAGGGTAGTATTGTCAATCTTGAGGACAAGCTCCTTGTCGTCCTGCCTTGCTGATGCCTGCATGATTCTTAATGCGTTCGTAAATGCTCTGTATACTGCCTGTTCTATTGTTTCAGCAGTTAGTCCCGTTGCGTCAGGATTATATTTTTTAGGCACTACAGCCTCGCCTTCGTGGAGATATGCAAGCATGTCTTGCGGGACGTAATTTGTGCCAGTAGCAAGTTTTTGAATCTCTGGAATGTTGAAGCCGAATTTTGAGCCTTTTTCCACGCCCAAGATGTCAGCAACCCAATCAGGAATCCCTATGCTGATTTTGTTCAGTCCCCGGATTAAGAAGTTGAGACCGTCGATGATCAGATTCAGCGGATACTTTACAATGCCCCAGAGCGAATCAAACACACCTTTGAATATCTGCTTGATACCTTCCCAGGCTTTTTCCCAGTCGCCGGTGAATACGCCGACTATAAAATCAATAATTCCACCAAGAATTTCAAATAGACTTTTCGCAATATCAACAAAAACCGCAACTATACTGCCGACAACATCTATAACAAAGGCAAATGTTGCAGCAAATGCAGGCCCAAATTTTTCAATAACCCAGTCAATTATAGGCTTGATAAATTTGTTGTATATCTCCAGTGCACCATTGACAAGTTTCATGACAAACTCTCCGACCTGTTGCACAAGTCCTTTAAGGTGCTTTTCCCACAGCCATGACAGCATCTCTAAAAATGGCTGTATAATTGGCTTTAATACTTTGTCCCACAGTAATTGTGCTGTATCCTGCACACCCTGAATAAACTCTTTGATATTTGTAAGCAGTGTTTGTCCGTATTTGTCCCAGAGACCTTTTATTATCTCAAGGGTATCTAACACAATATTTTTAATAAGCTCAAATACCGGCTTTAATACGGTTGCATATACATCATTTACAAGATTTACTGCCCATGCAAAGCTGTCTGCGAATTGCTCAAATGCTGCAACTAATATGTCTGTAAATATTGGTACCAAGGTGTCAATTATAGCTGCAGCGATTGGCAGGACAAAACTGTTTAGGATATAGTCAATAAAAGGTTTGATTGTGTTGTTTAACAGGCCTTGCAATGATTGCCCTATGGATGATATTGCATTTACAAAAGAGGTCTTAAGTATTTCTAAAGCCGGTCTCCATACGCTATTCCACAGACTGTTTGCTGTGTTTGTGACATTTTCAAGGGTGTTTGCAAACTCCTGCATTGACCATACCAAAATATCTGCAAATAATGGCACAAAGATTTGATGCAGAGATGCACTTATTGGTATCACAAATCCATTTAGTAAATAATCTGCAGCCGGTAGTATTGTCCTGTCAAGCATGTTTTGTAATGATTGTCCTATCTGCGGCATGATATCCAAAAAAGCGTTTTTGAGCTGCTCCATTGCTGGTAACCAAGCACTACCTATCAGGCTACTCATGACATTTGTGGTATTTTGAAATGTAACTAGAAATAAATCAAATGCTCCCGCTGTCATGTCTGTAAATAACGGTACAAATGACGCCGTAAAACCAATTGCTACTGAGGGTATAAAATCCAGCAACATATAATCGGCTGTAGGTTTAAGTATATTTTCTCGGAAGTCTGTAAAAACAATCCCAGCATTACTGAGAGATGTTGCAATGGTGTCTTTTAGGGTGTCAAATGGTTTTATTACATCTCCCAAGCCTGAGAAAGCCTTTTTGATTTGATTTACATAAGATACTACATCAGATTTTACACTTTTAAAAACTTCTCTAACCTTTTCAGCCATATTCATCATTTTTGTGAGTGCTTCCGGTTGTTCCATTTCTTCCGGTTGTTCCATTTCTTCCGGTTCCTCTGTTTCCAACGGAGCAACAGTACCTGTATCTGCTATTGCAAACATGTCTCCTGTATCTGCAGTATCGTTCATATCCTCTTGTAGCTGATGCACCTCGTCAAAGGTTTGCAGGTTTTTCTTTGCCTTTTTCGCAGCTTCCTCTGTTGCGTCTCCCACATCAACCATGGCCGACGCCTGCTCCTGCGTACTCTGAACAAACCCATCTGTAGCCTGCTTCGCCTTTTTGCCCATTACAGCATTAAGCATGCTATAAAACTGCGACAGGAAGTCACGAACTTTTATAAGCATGGCATTTAGTCCACCAAACAGGTTTTGCGTCAGAGTACCGACAGTCATCCTCCAGATGTCTTTTATGGACGACGTTACGCCCTGCCAGGTGTCCTCCATTGATGCCATCATGCCGCCGAAGCGTTTTGTCATGCCATTGGTCAACATTTCAACAGCTTTTGCACCAGGCACTAATCCTTTTGAAACCATATCCTGAAGTGCTGGTACAGTTGTTCCTATTTCCTCAGCAAGCATATCCCACGCCGGGATTCCTGCTTCTGTGAGCTGTCTCATCTCTTCGCCGGATAATTTTCCCTTTGCAAGGATCTGGCCAAGAGCGAGCGTGACCCTATCGATTCCTTCACTACCCATACCTAAAGCTGCCGTTGCATCACCAACAGCCCGTAGTGTAGGCAGCACGTTTTCGGCTGAAAAGCCATAGGCAAGCATCTTTTTAGCGGCTTCCAGCAGTTCGGGGTATTCAAACGGTGTCTTTGCCGCAAAGTCGGCCATGTTGTCCAGGAAAGCCTGAGCTTTCTCAGCGCTGCCCAACATGGTTGTAAAACCAATCTGCGCAGTCTGGAGCATGGAATTGAAACTAATCGCCGTTCCCACTGTGGACTTAAATCCCTTTTTTAGTGCATCAAACATACCCATGCCCAAAGTAACAGAAAAGGCATTCTTGAATATATTACCTATTTTCAGTCCTGCCTTATCGGCTTGTGCTTCCGCTTTTTTAAGCCCTTTTTCGTACCCTTTCGGGTCAACACCCAGCTTTGCAATTACTTGCCCAACTGTCATTCTGTTTCACCTGCCTTTACCACGGGCCACTGAGACCCTTTTGTTTTGCGTCATGTATGTGTTTGTCGTAATTTTTATCGTTCTTTTTATTGCTCTTTTCCTCGCCTAATATTTTCTGAATGATTTCCTTGAAGTCCTTATTTATAAATTCGTCCGGCTCAATTGTTCTCAGTTTCTTTCTCTTGCCACTGATCGTTCTGTTCAATGCGGCAACTCCGTTCGTTATTATCGCCGCCAAGAACGCCCACTTGCTCTTTTGCTCTGTATATTCGTCTACCAGCTTTTGTTTTTGTAGTTCTTTTAAAATCGCCTTAAGTTCGCTCGGATACAGCTGCCGCATCTCGTCCAGTGTCCAGCCAAATTCTCTCGCAAGCAGCACGATTACTTCCGCTGTGAGCCAATCTGAGCCAAATTCATCAGTTTCGGAAGCATCTGCTTCAGTGCGAAAAAATTTACGTCAATAAACGCTCCCACCAACTTTTCAAGCTCGCTCATATAAGCGTTTTTTACATCTTCCTCGGTTATATCAGGGAATATGACCGGGATCTTTTTATAAAGCAAATCCCAATCAAGCTCCAGGTCATTCAGTGCTTTATCAAGGTTTTTCAGCTTGCCCTTTGTACTGGGGAATAGTTCGCGCACCAATATTTCAAGCTCCCCGATTCTCTTTTCCTTTACGTCTATGTCCTTACCTGCAAATTTCACTATTTTATTTCTCATAATCTACCTCCCAATGGTAATTACTTTTGTAATTACACCCTTATATACAGCGGTCCCGTGCCTGTGAAGTCAATTGACTCCTGTACCAAGCCATCAACGGGGCTTTCTATTCCTTCACCATTTATGATTGCAAATCCCTCCATACAATCCTGGGCTGGCCCAGTATCAATAAACAACTTTAATACAACTGTCTTGCCAAGGGATTCAAAGAACTGTGTATCTCCCCAGTATGCCTCGGCGCTTCCGGACCAGCCAATCAGTGTGCGCTTAAATTCTTTCCATCCCTGACTTGCGAATGTTGTTGCCTCGGCATCATCAGCATCTCCGTCTACAGACCAGTTGAAAAAGCCTCCTGCCTGAACAAGTGTCAAGGACTTGCCGGAAACAGTAACTGTATCAT
>DUOA01000141.1 GCA_012839095.1 Clostridiales bacterium | reverse complement strand
TTCATAGATATCCAAAATTAGCAATTGCTTTGGTTTGAATGTAGCTATCTGCCTGCACAGTTCCGAACCGATGGAGCCTCCGCCGCCGGTTACCAATACTACCTGATCTGAGATAAATTCACTGATGTTATTCATGTCTAATGTGACTGGGTCACGACCTAAGAGATCCTCAATCTGTACTTCCCGTATGTGTTTGATAGATACATCTTCATTAATCAAATTGTATATTGAAGGCAGAATCTTCAGTTTGCAATTGGTTTCCTTGCACTCATTCAATATGGCAGACTGAACCTTCCGAGGAGCAGAAGGAATAGCCAGTATGACTTCGTCTATATTGAGTTTCTTTATAACATGCTTTACTTTTTCATGCCCGCCATAAACCTTTACCCCCATGATTGTTGAGCCATGCTTAGCCTTGTCGTCATCCAGGAGTGCAACAGGAACAAGACCCATTTCAGGATGCCTTTTCAACTCACGTATTACCATAACACCGGTATGTCCGGCACCTATAATTAAAGCCCTCCTAATATCCTGTTCAAGGTTGACGGAAAAAGACTGGAATATTATCCTCAGCATGCGGTATCCGAGCCTGCTCATCCCCAGGAAAATGGTGTTATAAACTACAATAAGGAAATAAACACTGTATGCTACCTGAATATTCAGTAGTTTGGTAACAGCAAAAAAGGCAACGCCGGTAACCCCACTGGAAAATAGAATATAAAACAATTCCTGAATGCTGGCATACTGCCATAAGCTTCTGTATAAACTGAAACATGCATTGCAGATAATGCCTATCGATATAAGACAACTCCAGATAATAAACCATTCGCTAAGATAATATCTGGTCAATTGCACACCGAATTTAGTAGCAATCGCCAGATACATGGCCAGCGTCAGCAAAAATACATCCAGTAATATAAATGTCAGTTGTCTAATTACTCTCACGGCTTTCACCTCACTCCCTTATATACATAACAAGCAACCAAAAAAGCATAGTTTTGCTCTATGCCCCCATACAGCGGCATCAAAGAGTTATCTATGCCCTCACCCCAAGAGACCTTGCGCCGAAACAGCAAGGTCCTTGTTATGATTATTGGAAAATTCTTCATTATTTATACTCGTTATTGATTCATACTATACCATAATGCAGCATATGGGTTTAATAATTTATTGTTCCACCCATAAAATCACATAAAAAGCACACTTGAATTATAACATATGGGCAAGGGATATACAATAACACAGTAATTTGGTGAAAAAAGGAATATCTTCGCAGTTTCCTTGAAGCATGGCACCCTGACAAATTTGTTTTCTGTGTAAGAATACACCGAATCTAATCAAAAGCCCGGTAGAGTTGTATTTCAATAACAACCCCACTCCGCGCGCTAATAAATAAGCCCATCATATATTCTTCACTGAAGTAGGAAATGACTTCAGCACCTGAATAATCAAAATCAGTAAAGGTTGGCTCCCCGCACAATTCAAATACCTGTTCTTTTGTGTGCCCTATAGATAAGCCGTTATTGAGAGAATAACTATCACTCAGTAAATTAATGGCTATAATATGTTTATTATGCTCTTCGTCTATCACTGTAAAAAAAGCATCATCATAATGGTACTCTTTATATGGAATTAACATACCCCCAAAATCAAATGAGTCTTTCGTTGTTTCAAAAGTCGTGCCAAATAAGTCAAAAATTAAACCTTCATCTGATTCCAAAGAGATTTCTCCATTATTAGTTACAACGGCAAACAAGCCAGTAAAACAGTTTAACCTTTTTATCCTACTTCTCCCTCCCTAAGCAGCATTTCTTATATTTCTTGCCGCTGCCGCAAGGGCATGGATCATTCCGTCCAATTTTACTACCTGAAACACTGCCTGACCTCGACTTCACCTTATCCGGACTTGCCGGTCTCCCTTTAGGGAGCGGCCTCAACTTGGGCTTATCCTGAGAGTTAAATAATTCATCCGGTGTATGCCCGTTGTTTTCCCATATTCTTGTATTGTTTGCAAGGTTCATAATAAGTTTCAACAGATCATTTATTTGCTTTTCACTTTCAAAAGCTATATCCCGTCTTTCAAACTCATAAAATATATCTCTTATAGAAAACTCAAGGCTGCATATCAACTGAATATCCTCACATAATGCATCAGCTGCAACCGGATCCTTGATAAAGTTGCTTATTATATAGTTCTTTAGCCTTTCGTATTCTTTTGTTCTTTCTACATAATTAGGATCCGCGTGTTTCAACAGTTTATCTTTTGATGGTATATAGTACGGTTTTCCTTCTTTTTGCATTAAGAGCTCATAAAAAGGCTCCGGATCATTATGCAGCAATAAACATTCATGTACAAAATGCCCATCAAAGTATTTAAAGAATTCGTTTTCCACATGCTGATACCTGTCAAGATCATTAACAGTAATCATATCTTCATTCTGCATATTATATATTTCGACAATTTTATCTTCTGGTATAGCCCCGTACAATTGTGTTGCTGCCCTTATATAATCAAGGATCAAATTATTTTTCATTGGCAATCTCCTTAATACTTGTTAATATGTCAACGCAGTAACATCTTTTAGACATATATAATGCGGCGTCAAGGCACGTTTACCGCGTTTTCCAAGCGAACATCTTTGTACAATGATCTTAACATATTAGCCGTTGCTTTTCTTGCATTTATTATATATTAACATAATCAAGACAATAATGTACTAAATATTTAAAAATTAGATCCCTATGATTCGGTCAAGTACACTCCGGTGATGAGAAAATTTTATGAGCCTCAGCGCAGCATAATCACCTTGTCATATTTGTTTTTATCAGGAAATACCAAATCTATCACTTCTGAAACGTGCCTGACCGGTACTATATCCAAAGCAAACTGCTTGATTGCATCATTACTTAGCTCAATATAGTTGCCATAGGGTATGTATACCCTTGTGCACCCGGACTGTTCTGCTGCATTGATTTTTGCGATGGTTCCGCCAATATTGAATACATACCCGTTTCCGTTAATCTCGCCGGTAAAGGATTCACTTTCACTTATTGGAGTGTTAAGCACAGCTGAAAGCAGAGACATAAGAATTGCAAGCCCTGCACTGGGACCGTCCTTGACAAC
>DUOA01000140.1 GCA_012839095.1 Clostridiales bacterium | reverse complement strand
GGTTTATAGCCATACTGATCGAGCATTTCGCCGGGGCTTTTCCGGCCTGGCTGGCGCCGGTGCAGGTGAAGCTTTTATCCATTACTGACCGTTCCAATGAATATATTGCCGGTATCATGAATGATTTTCTTGACAGCGGCATCCGCGCGGAAAGCGATCTCAGGAACGAGAAAATTGGCTATAAAATCAGGGAAGCTCAAGTGGAAAAAACTCCCTACATGCTTGTAGTAGGGGATAAGGAAGTGGAAAATGGCACTGTGGCAGTTCGCTCCAGGAGCAAAGGCGACTTGGGCGCTATGAAGACAGAAGACTTCAAAGCCATGTTACTGAAGGAAATAAGGGAAAAAGCATTTTGATGCTTTTCATAATTTGTATCAGTAATTTTCAGCTTCCAAAAACTGAAACAAAATAATTGACAATATAAGCAGGATGTGATATTCTTTTGCAGTGAACAAGTAGAAGCTATCCACTTCTCACCTTCCGGCAAGAAGCCAGGCAAGGTCATACAATGATATGTTATGTGCATATTTTGGAGTGGGTAGAGGCTGCCCGCTCCTTTTATTTTTATTGAGTGGGTTTAAGTCACAAAGCCGGTACTGCCGGCTGCCAAATACACCGGAGGTGAACGAATATTAGCAATAAGGAATTCTCCATTAATGAGGAAATCAGGGCAAGAGAAGTCAGGGTCATCGATACCGATGGCAGTCAGTTGGGTATCATGCCCACCCGCAGGGCTCTGGAGCTGGCCGATCAAAAGATGCTTGATCTGGTTCTTATCGCTCCTACAGGTAATCCACCAGTATGTAAAATCATGGATTACGGGAAATATAAGTTTGAGGTTGCCAAAAGAGAGAAGGAAGCCCGTAAGAATCAGCGTGTGATTGATGTAAAGGAAGTGCGTCTGTCTGCTTCCATCGAGGAACACGATATGGGTGTGAAGGCCAGGCATGCAGACAAATTCCTGCGTTCCGGCGACAAGGTCAAAGTGTCCATTCGTTTTCGCGGGCGGGAAATGGCCCATCGTGAAATAGGCTTTCAGGTTATGGAGAAATTCAACCAAATGCTTACTTCGGAAATGGTTGTTGAAAGAAAACCAAGAATCGAAGGCAGAAGCATGATCATGGTATTAGCACCAAAAGAGTAGCTGGAAGGGAGGAAGTACGAATGCCTAAAATGAAGACGCACCGTGGAGCAGCAAAGAGGTTCGGCCTGACCAAATCCGGAAAGGTCAAAAGGTCCAGAGCTTATAAAAGCCATATCCTGACCAAAAAGTCTCCCAAGAGAAAGAGAAATCTCCGAAAAGGAACTTATGTTGCAGCTCAGGAAGAAAAAAATATCAGGAAACTGATTCCGTATAAATAATACAAAAGGAGGTTTTTAGAATGGCTAGAGTGAAAAGTGCAGTTAATGCCAAGAAAAAGCATAAGAAGATATTAAAGCTGGCCAGGGGCTATTACGGAGCAAGAAGCAAGAATTTCCGCCCGGCCAACCAGGCAGTTATTCGGGCCCTGGCTGCTTCATATACAGGAAGAAAGCTAAGAAAGAGAGATTTCAGAAAGCTTTGGATAGCCAGAATCAATGCTGCTGCCAGATTGAACGGTCTGAGCTACAGCCGATTCATAAACGGCCTTAAAAAAGCCAATATTCAGGTGGACAGAAAAATTCTGGCTGACCTGGCGGTTAACGACAGCGCAGGCTTTGCTGAGCTGGTAGGAATTGCCAAGGAAAAACTTAATAATGCATAAGAATGGAAGGCCTCCATGCGGCGGCCTTTTTTATTTATAGCGATCAAAAATCAAAAAGCAGTTTCCATTTCAGTCATTAACAGGTAAACAGCAGGCTGCTGAGGAGAAGCAGCCTGTCAATGGGGTTGAAGTACTTGAATCGCGTTACAGTAAGAAGATCAATTTACATATCACCTGTCAGGATGCTGGCTTTGAGTTTTCTGCTTATCATACCGGCGGGGGCCATACTGCTGGTTCTTCCCCTTGCATCCGCCGACGGAATGAGCATGGGATGGTTTGATGCCCTGTTTACTGCTACATCCGCAGTATGTGTTACCGGTCTGCTGGTCGTGGATATAGGCACACAGCTTTCCCTGTTCGGACAGACCGTTGTTTTGTGCCTTATTCAGGCAGGGGGTCTGGGGCTCATGACCATCAGTACGCTGGTTTTTCTGCTGATGGGAAAACGAATTACCCTCCGGGAACGCCTTCTGATGAAGGAGGCACTCAACCAGTTCAAGCTGGAAGGAGTGGTACGCCTTACCAAATACATACTCACAGTTACCTTTGTCATTGAAAGTATTGGGGCATTACTGCTGGCATTGCGCTTTGTCCCGCTGTTTGGCTGGAGTAAAGGAGTATACTACAGCATATTTCATTCCATTTCCGCATTCTGTAATGCGGGAATTGATTTGCTGGGGCATTATACAAGCTTTATGGAATATACAGGTGACCTGATTATCAATCTGGTCACCATGGCATTGGTATTTCTGGGAGGCCTGGGCTTTACAGTCATATTGGATTTGAACAATCATGGTTATCGCTTTCGAAAGTGGGCCTTGCATACAAAGATTGTGATAACGGTTTCTCTGGCCCTGATCGTGCTGGGTTTTATGTTTTTCTTTCTGGCGGAATACGGCAATCCCCATACTATTGGACCTCTTGCTATGAAGGAAAAGCTTCTGGCATCCCTCTTCCTTTCAGTTAATGTAAGAACAGCGGGCATATATACCATAGATGCGGCGGAACTGACAAATGCCTCCAAATTTATGACGATTCTGCTGATGTTCATAGGGGCATCTCCTACTTCAACGGGAGGCGGTATCAAGACTACGACCATGAGTCTGATACTCCTGATGGCATGGAGTGTAGCAAAAGGGCAGAATGACATAGTTGTTTTTCGAAGGCGCATCCCTTATTCCATAGCCCACCGGGCTTTGGCCATAGCCTTGATTTCCCTCCTGGCCTGGGTCGCTGTTACTTTGGTACTATCCTTCATAGAATTCGTTCCCTTTCTGGATATCATGTTTGAGGCAGCAGCAGCAGTGAGCACCACCGGACTGTCTGTCATGGACATAGCCGGAATGCATTATATCAGCAGGATTATTCTTATGATGACAATGTATCTGGGCAGGGTCGGGCCTCTTTCTCTTACCCTGGCTCTGGCCAGAAGACAAAAGCAGGATGGAAACCATATACGATATCCTGAGGAACGTATTATGGTTGGTTAAAAGCCGGTTAAAAGGAGAATGATGGAGATCATGAAGCAATTTGTGGTTTTTGGATTAGGAAGGTTTGGCGAGAGCATTGCTGTAACCCTGCACAGCATGGGTCATGAGGTGCTGGCCGTTGACAAGGATGAGGACAAGGTACAGGCGGTTTCAGAAAAAATAACTCATGCTGTCCAGGCAGATGCAACAGATGAGAACGCCTTGCACACCCTTGGTATTCGTAATTTTGATGTGGCAGTGGTGGCAATCGGGCAGGACATTCAATCCAGCACCCTGATAACACTCCTTTGCAAGGAGGCCGGAGTGAAGTATGTTCTGGCCAAAGCCCAGAATGAACTGCATTCCAAACTGCTCTACAAGATCGGAGCTGACAAGGTGGTTTTGCCTGAAATGGATATGGGAGTGCGGATAGCACAAAGCCTGGTATCCACCAATATACTGGATTACATTCAGCTGACACCTCACTACAGGCTGGTTGAGCTGCAGGCAATTGATGTGTGGAATAATCGCTCCTTAAGAGATTTGGATATACGCGCCAGATACGGCATTAATGTGATGGCTGTCAAGCGCGGCGATGATATCAATATATCGCCTTCAGGTGAAGATATAATTCATAACGGGGATATTCTTGTGGTGCTGGGCAGTACGGAAGATATTGAAAGATTTCAGGAGAGTTCAGATGCAGGGAAGAGACGGAAATAAAGAAAGGGAAAGGCCGGAATTAATTACCGGCTCTTCAAACAATACCATTAAATATGTGAGAAGCCTGCAGAACAAAAAGTATCGGGATCTGCACCTGCGGTTCATTGCAGAAGGGCAAAAAATGGTGGAAGAAGCACTGAAATCTGATTTTGCTTTGGACATGCTGATCTTTTCAGAAGCCTGGTCCGATCATCCCCTTGCCGTGCAGGCGCTGGAGAGTGGTATTCGCTGTATTATAGTAAAAGAAAAGCTTTTCAAATCCCTGTCGGATACCCAGTCTCCCCAGGGGGTGCTGGCAGTGGCTGGGCAAAAGGAATACGATTTTCAGAAGGCACTGAAGCAAAACCCGGGTTTTCTGGTAATTCTGGATGGAATAAAAGATCCGGGCAACCTGGGCACCATTATACGGACTATAGACGCTGCAGGCGGAGACGGGGTTGTTTTGATAAACGATTGTGTTGATCCCTATAATCCCAAAGCTGTCCGGGCTACAATGGGTTCAGTTTTCCGGGTTCCCATCTACCGGGAAGGCAGAAGCAGTGAGCTGCTTGAAAAGACGGCCGAGGCCGGCTTTCATATTGCTGCCAGTGATTTGTGCGGTGAGGATGTTTTTGCCTGGAAGGGCGGCTGCGGCAGAATCGCTTTGATCATAGGCAGTGAGTCTCATGGGATCAGCAGGGAAGTGAAAAGTTACGCCCACAGCCTGGTCAAAATACCCATGAAGGGCGGAGCGGAATCTCTGAATGCCTCGGTGGCAGCAGGTATACTAATTTACGAAATTTTCCGTAAAGGGAGAAAAATGGACGGGTAGTCCCTTGAACAGCTTATTTTCCTGTGTTATAATTATGTAAAATAACCTGTAAAGGAGTCTGATGCTCATGGTATCCGAGTTCTTCTGGAGACTCTTTGAAACCACAGGTTCCGTAACAGCGTATATTCTTTATAAACAAATGGTTATGTCAAAATGAAAAGGCTGTGACGAAGAAAAGTAGATTCAACCGGGTTATGCCAGAGAGGGAATACCACAGGCTGAAAGCATTCCTCTTAATCCTGAATCGAAGTTCGCTTCCGAGCCGCAGGTCTGAACTTATAGTAGGTCCTGCCGGGCCAGGCCCGTTATGCGTATTAAGGTTTCACACGAAATGAAATTGGGTGGTACCACGTGGTAAACAGCCTTCGTCCCATGTATCCTATGGGGTGGAGGCTTTTTGTATGACTTCATACATGATGGATATATATGTCAATGCGCAGAAATGCGAAAGGAGATGCTGTAAATAATGAAAAACAAGCTGGAGCAGATAAGAAAAGAAGCCATGGAAGCACTGGGCGGTCTGCATGATCTTGGTCAGCTGGAGGAATTCCGCGTTAAGAAACTGGGAAAGAAGGGAGAATTAACCCAGGTCCTTCGGGGAATGGGCAGTCTGCCTCCGGAGGAAAGACCGATTATAGGACAGCTGGCAAATGAAATCCGCAATGAACTGGAGGAAGGTCTCAGGAAGCGGACCGCTGCCCTGAAGCAGGCCGCCATGGAAAAACAGCTGGAGGCTGAAACCATTGATGTTACGATACCAGGTAAGAGGCCTGTGCTGGGTAAACTGCATCCTATAACCAAGGTGCTTAATGAACTCACCGAAATCTTCCTGGGCATGGGCTTTGATATAGCTGAAGGCCCGGAAGTGGAATGGGACAGCTATAATTTTGAAGCCCTTAACATCCCCAAGAATCATCCTGCCCGGGATGTTCAGGACACCTTTTATATAAATGAGAATATGCTTCTTCGCACTCACACTTCACCGGTTCAGATACGAACTATGCTCAGGCAAAAGCCCCCCATCAAGATAATATGTCCTGGCCGGGTTTATCGTTCTGATGCGGTGGATGCCACCCACTCTCCCATATTCCACCAGATAGAGGGCCTGGTGGTTGACAGGAATATTACCATGGGAGATTTGAAAGGGGTTCTGGATGTGTTCGCCAAGAAAGTATTCGGCCCGGGTACCAGAACCAAGTTCCGTCCCCACCATTTTCCCTTTACGGAACCCAGCGCCGAAGTGGACGTAACCTGTGCCATCTGCCATGGAGAAGGCTGCCGCATATGCTCCCACACCGGCTGGATAGAGATCCTGGGTGCGGGAATGGTCCATCCCAAGGTTCTGCAATACTGCGGCATTGATCCTGAAGTCTACAGCGGTTTTGCCTTTGGAATGGGTCTGGATCGTATCACCAATCTGAAATATGGAATCGATGATATCCGTCTGCTGTTTGAAAACGATATACGATTCCTGAAACAGTTCTAGGAGGAGATCAAGATGTTGCTGCCGATTAATTGGGTAAAAGAATATGTTGAAGTAGATGCAGATATGAAGGAACTGGCTGATAAACTGACCATGACCGGTTCCAATGTGGAGGATATAATTACTCTGCGTGAAGAAATATCAGGCGTTGTAGTGGGTAAGCTGCTCTCTGTGGAGAGTCATCCAAATGCCGATAAACTTCTGGTATGCAAGGTGGATGTTGGAACTGAAACAGTGCAGATTGTTACCGGCGCTGACAATGTTGCACCCGGCCGGTTGGTGCCCGTTGCGCTGCACGGCGCCAGGCTGCCGGGGGATATAACCATTAAGAGGGGGAAGCTCAGGGGAGTGGAGTCCCAGGGAATGCTGTGCTCCGGCGAGGAACTGGAACTTAAAGACAGCGATTATCCCGGAGCAGAGACAGACGGTATTCTGATCCTGCAGGAAGAGTATCCCCCGGGCATGGACATAAAGGAAGCACTGGATCTGGGCGGGGTTGTATTTGACCTGGAAATCACCTCCAACCGCCCCGACTGTCTCAGCGTAGTTGGTATGGCAAGAGAAATTGCAGTGACAACAGGAAAATCCTGGGCCATGCCGAAGATAGAAGTAAAACCGGGTAAGGGCAGGGTAGAGGATGAACTTCAGGTAGAGGTGGAAAACCCGGATCTTTGCCCCAGGTACCTGGCAAGAGTTGTCAGGGACATCAAAATACAGCCGTCTCCCCGCTGGATGCGGCGCCGGCTGGCTGCGGCAGGGGTGCGTCCCATAAACAATATTGTGGATATTACCAATTATGTCATGCTGGAGCTGGGACAACCCATGCACGCCTTTGATCTGGAAAAACTGGAAGGCCGGAAGATTATTGTCCGCACCGCCCGGCCGGGAGAAAGCATAATAACCCTGGATGACCAGGAGAGAAAGCTGACACCGGAAATGCTGGTTATTGCAGATGCGGTTAAGCCGATAGCCCTCGCAGGCGTGATGGGCGGAGCCAATTCGGAGATAACTGAAGATACCAGGCAAATTGTATTTGAGAGTGCCCTGTTTCAGGGAGCAAGCGTGCGCATGACCTCCAAGGCCCTGGGTATTAGAAGCGAATCCTCCAGCCGTTTTGAAAAGGGGCTGGACATCAATATGGCTCTTACTGCTGTGGACAGGGCTGTTCAGCTGGTGCAGGAACTCGGTGCCGGTACCCTTGTGGAGGGCCGGATTGATGTGCTGGGTACTTCTGTTGAAAAGAAAAAGCTGACTGTGGAATGGAATCGGATAAATAAGTTACTGGGTCTGGAACTTACGGCTGATGAAATATCCCAGATTCTGGAAAGTCTGGGCATAGATGTTTCGGTGGAGGGTGAAACCATGACGGCTGTTATTCCAACCTACCGGAATGATATTGAGGGAATGGCGGATTTGGCAGAGGAAGTTGCCCGTATTTACGGATATGACCGCATTCCCATGACCCTGATGGAAGGCTCTGCTGCAAAAGGAAGCAGGACAGATGAGCAAAGGCTGCTTGATGAAATAAAAGGAATTATGACCGGAATGGGCATGTACGAGGTTATTACTTATTCCTTTACCAGCCCCAATGTTTATGAGTCCATCGGCATCAAAGACAAGGCAGATTATCCGGATACGGTAAGGATAGCCAATCCCCTGGGAGAGGATCAGAGTGTCATGCGTACCACCATGCTGCCCAGCCTGCTGGAGGTCTTGTCCCGGAACTATAACCGCCGGATAGAAAACTGCAGCATTTTTGAGATAAATCCGGTTTTTATTCCCAAATCTCTGCCTATGACCGATCTGCCGGAGGAAGTTCTGACTCTGGCTATGGGTGAATATGGGGAAGATGCAGATTTCTATGCTATGAAAGGAATAATTGAGGCACTGATGTCCTTTTTGGGGCTGGATGAAAGAGTAGAGTTTAAAGCTGCCCTGCATTCCGCCCTGCATCCGGGAAGGACTGCGGAAGTGCTGCTGGATGGAGAATCCATAGGCAAGTTCGGTGAGTTGCATCCTAACACGGCTGCCAACTACGACATTAATACAAGGGCTATTTTGGGTGAGCTGAATCTTAAGATCATGCTGGATAAAGCAAATACCGTAAGACAATATCGTTCATTGCCCAAGTATCCTGCGGTGACCAGGGATCTTGCCTTTGTTGTGGATAAAAAGGTTTTGGCTGCCGAAATACTGGAAAGGGTACGAAGGGGCGGCGGAAGGATTCTGGAGGAAGTATCCCTCTTTGACATCTATGAGGGAAGCCAGATACCTGAGGGATGCAAAAGCATGGCTTACTCACTGACTTACAGAGCAGCTGATCGAACCTTAAAGGATGAAGAAGTCAACAAGGCTCATGAGAAAATTGTGAGTTTGCTGGAAACTGAGCTGGGTGCTAAATTAAGATGAAATATTTCGACAAAACTATTGTATAAAATTGGAAGATGATGTATAATAGTATCAAACATTATCATAACAGGGGTTGTTCGCAGATGGTGGAAAAAGTTAGAACCATTGTCCGGATAGCCGGCAGAGAATATACAATTCGGGCAAATGAAACCGAGGAATATATTCACCGGGTGGCGATTCATGTGAATCGCAAGATGGAAGAGGTTACAAACAGGCAGCCCGGGCTGAGCACAGCCATGGCAGCGGTTCTGACTGCCATTAACCTGGGCGATGAAGTTCTGAGGCTAAAGGCAGAGGTGGAAGCTCTCCAGGCTGAAATTAGTGAATTGAAGGAAGCATCCAAAAAGACAATTGCCATGCCATCTGCATCCGAATCCAACGCGCCTGCCATTTATGATGTAACCCGAAAAGGAAAACGATAAGAGTAGGCGGCTGCCCTTGCAGACAGAAAACATACTCATAAAAAATAAGCAGCGATTATCACTACGTCGCTGTTTTTTTTTGCTCAAATGCTCTTCGGATTCCATAACATTTCTTTTAGTTGTTTGTTTAATTTTTGTCAAATTGTACAATCTTGCACAGAATATGGAGAATAAAGAGCATTCTTGGAAAAACCCTTGCTTATATGTATGTAAAGAATGTACAATACATTTGACCCACACTAGCCTATGTCAATAATATTCTGCAATCAAATGATATCATAGGAGGAATTCATCATGCTGCATCACATCCAAAACAAAATTTACCACGTAGAAATATTACCGCCAAAACAAGAGTCGGAAAAGCTGGAAAAGGATCTGGAGCTGTTTGCACAAAAATACACCCGGGTCATGGAAAGCGGGTATTGCGCCTGCATTACCGATAATGCCATGGGAAACCTTTCCTTCCAGGGAACTGAGATGATACAGGAGCTGGAGCTGCCGGTCATTCCCGAACAGGTCATGATTCACCTGAACACTTTCCACACAAAGGAAAACCTGGATGAGATCCTGAATGACTGTGTTAATCTGGGTATTAAGTACCTGCTCATTATCAGCGGCGACGGTTCCGAGCGTCTGCCGAAACTCAAGCCTTCCGACATCGGCGTAACCGGCTCAGAGTCCGTTACCTCAGTAGAATTGCTGCAGTACATCAGGAGAGAGTATGCAGGCAAATTTGTCCTGGGAGTGGCATTCAACCCCTATGAGCCGCCTGAACATGAATTTGAAAAAATGGAAAGAAAAATAGCAGCCGGTGCAACCTTTATTGTGACCCAGCCGCTGATAGAAAAAAACGCCGTGGTTGACAGGCTCTTGGAGAAGTATCCGGATATTCCTGTTATCGTCGAGGCATGGATGAGCAAAAAACTGTATTTACTGTCCGAGGCAGTAGGCTACACCATTCCCGAGGATCAGGACTACGATCCGATTGCAACGCTTAAAATGCTTCATCAGACATACCCCCAATGCGGAGTATATCTGGCATTGCTTGGTTTCAAGAGGCAGTACGATTTGATTAAGGACATTTGGGTATAACACCCTTTAATTGGAGGAGGTATTATGAAGATAGTAGTGTGCATTAAGCAGGTTCCTGCCACTAATGATGCGAAAATTGATCCTGAAACCAAACGTATCATAAGAGAAGGCCTGAAGGCAATAATGAATCCCTTCGATACCTATGCACTGGAGGAGGGTGTCCGGCTCAGGGAAAAACTGG
Organism: Clostridiales bacterium; assembly: GCA_012839095.1. Taxonomy (GTDB): domain Bacteria; phylum Bacillota; class Clostridia; order Caldicoprobacterales; family DTU083; genus DUOA01. Next base: position 23,923 of record DUOA01000140.1, on the reverse strand, counting down.
GCGGCGAAGTAATTGCGCTGACAATGGGGCCGCCTAAGGCGGAAGCTGTTCTGCGGGAAGCCCTTGCAGCCGGAGCGGACAGAGGAATCCTGCTTAGCGACAGGGCATTTGGCGGCTCTGATACCTGGGCAACCAGTTATGCTCTGGCCAAGGCAATAGAAAAAATAGGAGATGTTGATCTGGTTATATGCGGCAAACAGGCTATAGACGGAGATACCGCCCAGGTCGGCCCCGGGATTTCCGCCCACCTGAACTGGATGCAGGCTGCCTCCGTCATGGCTGTTGAGCAGGTGGATGAGTCCTGCATTACTGTGAAACGGATGCATGAAGAAGGACATGATATCTGCAAAATGCAGCTGCCTGCAGTTCTTACTGTAGTAAAGGATATCAATACGCCTCGCATTCCTTCCCTGAAAGGCAGGCTTGCAGCCCAGAAAGCCCAGATACCTGTCTGGAAGCCGGAGGATATCGGTGCCGACCCGGATAAGCTTGGCCTGAACGGATCGCCTACCCGTGTTGTCAAAACCCAGCCGCCTGATCCAAGACAGACTGACACCATCCGGATTGAAGGAACAGCTCAGGAGTGCGCCCGGGCCCTGGTACGAGAGCTCAGGCTTCGCAGCCTGGTATAGCAAAGGAGTGTTGAGATGCTTACATTAACTGATATTGAAAGGAAAGAATACAGCAATATATGGGTTGTTGCCGAGGTCTCATCCGGAGCTGTCCAGCCTGTCACCCATGAACTGATTGGTGCGGCAAGGGAGCTGGCGGATGCAAGAAAGAGCGAGGTTTGGACGGTTGCAATGGGCTCTGACATCAGCAGTGATGCAAAATCCCTGTTTGCATACGGAGCCGATAAGGTTATAGTTGTGGATGATGCCCGGCTTGACGGGATCCAGGACGAAGTGGAGGCAAAGGCTCTGGTAAGGCTTATCAATAAATACAAGCCGGAAGTGGTTCTGTGTGCTGCCACTGTCAAAGGAAGAGCCCTGATCCCCAGGGTGGCGGTTATGGCAAACTGCGGCCTGACCGCAGACTGTACAGGCCTTTCCATAGATCCTGAAAACGGAGATCTCCTTCAGACCAGACCTGCATTCGGAGGGAATATCCTTGCCACAATCCGCTGCTCCAATCACAGGCCTCAGATGGCTACAGTCCGGCCGAGAGTTATGAAGGCACCCGAACCGGACAGGGGCCGCCAGGGAGAAATCATAAGCGAATGCATTCTGGATACGGATGCAGATAAAGTGAAGAAAATTATTGAGATTTTCCATAGCAGTGAAGCCACTTTGAACTTGTCTGATGCCAGGATCATAATTGCAGGCGGGCGGGGGATGAAGGGTCCGGAGGGTTTTGAGCTGCTGAAAAAGTTTGCTTCCAGAGTGGGCGGGGCGGTTGGTGCCAGCAGGGCAGCTGTGGATGCAGGCTGGATTCCTTATACCCACCAGATAGGGCAGACGGGCCAGACAGTACAGACAACTCTCTATATAGCCTGTGGGATTTCCGGTCAGATTCAGCATCTGGTAGGAATGCAGTCCTGCGATGTCATAGTGGCAATTGACAAGGTACCTGACACGCCCATGATGCAAATGGCGGATATTGCAATAGTGGGTGATTTGTTTGAAATAGTTCCTGAAATCCTGAATGAGCTTCCAAAGCTGTAAGTAAGGGGATGGGATTTTGGGGCCGGTAATTATAATCATTACTGAAGAAAAGTGCAGAATTTTATTAATAAACTATTGAATGTTACGCGAAGGAGGTCATACGAATGATCATAATCGGCGAAAAGATCAATACCAGCATAAAGGCCATCAGGCCGGCAGTGGAAAACATGGATAGGGAAGCAATACAGTCGGTAGCCCGGAAACAGGCAGAAGCAGGGGCACACTATATCGATGTGAACTGCGGAACCTTTCCCTTCAAAGAGGTGGAGCTGCTGACCTGGCTGGTTGAAACTGTACAGGAGGCTACGGATCTGCCCCTCTGTATTGACAGCCCCAATCCGGAGGCTTTGAGTGCAGGGCTGAAGGTTTACAAAGGTGCCAAGCCCCTGATAAACTCCGTAACCGCTGAGAAGGATAGATTTGAGTCCATCTTTCCCCTTGTTACCGAGTATAATACCTCTATCATAGCTTTGTGCATGGACGACAATGGAATGCCGGAGGATGCCGATCAAAGGGTAAAAATTGCCGATTGGCTGATCAACCGGATGACAAAGGAAGGCGTTGATATCAGTGACATCTATATAGATCCCATGGTCCGTCCTGTTTCCACAGGCTCTCATTACGGCATTGTTGCCCTGGATACCATAAGACGGGTGATGACAGAGTTTCCCGGCGTCCATACCACTTGCGGGCTGAGCAATATTTCCTTCGGCTTGCCCGGCCGAAAAATCATAAATCAGACTTTCCTGATATCAGCTATTGCAGCTGGGCTTGACAGTGCCATTCTCGATCCGCTGGATAAAAGGATCATGTCCTTTGTTTATTCCTCAGAGCTCTTGCATGACAGGGACGAATTCTGCATGAATTACCTGACCGCCTATAGGGAAGGCAGGCTGGATGTCTGATGTCCGAAAAAAGGCTTTATCTGACACCGCCGGAAATTGCGGCGGAATTCATTGAAATCGGTGCGGCTAAAACCCGCAGCAGAGCCGGGAAGCTGATAGTTCTGGGTATTTTGGCAGGTGCCTTCATAGCCTTTGCTTCACAGGCTTCAAACTATGCCGTCCATGGCATAGCATCGGCAGGCCTGGCCAAAACCCTGGCCGGAGCGCTGTTTACTGCAGGCCTGATGCTGGTGATTGCTGCCGGCGGAGAATTATTTACCGGTAACAGCCTGATTGTCATATCGTGTCTGGAAAGAAAGTCAAAATGGACCGGCCTCCTACGAAACTGGTTCTATGTTTATCTGGGAAATTTTTTAGGTTCGCTGCTGATAGCATTTTTTATAGTCAGGTCAGGCCAGCTGAATGCCTCCGGTGGAGCCCTGGGAGGATTTACAATAAAAACAGCAGCATATAAAACCGGGCTGCCTTTTGAGAATGCCTTCCTGCTGGGCCTTTTATGCAATTGGCTGGTCTGTCTGGCTGTATGGATGTCTGCAGGAGCCAGGGATATGACCGGCAGACTGCTGGCCATCTTCTTTCCCATCTGGCTGTTTATCACATCGGGTTTTGAACACAGTGTCGCCAACATGTACTATATCAGTGCAGGCATAATGGCAAAAAGCAATCCGGAGTGGGTGCAGGCTGCCTATAATATGGGTGTCACATCTGCTATGCTGGATAACCTGAATATTGTTACATTTTTTACAAAAAACCTTATTCCGGTAACCCTTGGCAATATTGCAGGCGGTGTTTTATTTGTGGGTATAAGCTACTGGTTCTGCTATCTGTTTCAGGTGAAAGAATAGGAAGGGTCATTAAGGGAGGATAAATGATGTATAAAAGCGACATAGAAATAGCGCAAAGTGTTCCAATGAAGCCTATCCAGGAGATAGCAGCATCCCTGGGGCTGGATGATGAGAGCTATGAACTTTATGGCAAATACAAGTGCAAGGTGGATTATAATCTGCTGGAGAGCATGAATGATCGGGAGGACGGAAAATTGGTCCTGGTTACAGCCATCAATCCCACGCCTGCAGGAGAGGGAAAAACCACTACTACTGTAGGTCTGGGCGATGCGCTTAAAAGGCTTGGAAAAAGGGTTGTTATTGCTCTCAGGGAGCCGTCTTTAGGTCCTGTATTCGGCGTAAAGGGCGGGGCTGCAGGAGGCGGTTATGCCCAGGTTGTGCCTATGGAGGATATAAATCTGCACTTTACAGGCGACTTACATGCCATCGGCGCAGCCAACAACCTGCTGGCTGCCATGCTGGATAATCATATTTACCAGGGCAACCAGCTGAATATCGATGTAAGAAAGATTACCTGGAAACGCTGCATGGATATGAATGACAGACAGCTGCGGTTTATTGTCAACGGATTGAACGGAAGAATCAACGGCCTTCCACGGGAGGATGGATTTGACATTACCGTTGCTTCCGAGATCATGGCGGTCTTATGTTTGTCGCGGAATATCCAGGACCTGAAGCAAAGGCTTAAAAACATAGTGGTCGGCTATACCAGGGATGATCAGCCTGTCACTGCCGGACAGCTGAAGGCGGAAGGGGCCATGGCTGCACTTCTCAAGGACGCCTTGAAGCCAAATCTTGTTCAGACCCTTGAGCATACGCCTGCCTTTGTTCACGGAGGGCCCTTTGCCAATATAGCCCATGGCTGCAACAGCATCATTGCAACAAGGATGGCAATGAAATTGGGGGATTATGCCATAACCGAAGCTGGATTCGGAGCGGATCTGGGCGCAGAAAAATTCCTTGATATTAAGTGCCGTATGGCAGGCATCCGACCTTCTCTTGTCGTAATCGTAGCGACAGTCCGTGCCTTGAAGCATCACGGCGGTGCTCTTAAAAAGAATCTTGGAGAAGAGGATCTGGTTTCACTGGAAAAGGGCATTCCAAATCTGCTGAAGCATATAGAGAATGTTACCGTGAAGTTTGGTCTGCCTGCAGTTGTAGCCATCAATCGTTTCCCCACGGACAGCGAGGCGGAACTTCGGTTTGTGGAAGAAAAATGCAGAGAGATGAGAGTCAATGTCGCCCTGTCCGAAGTATGGGCCAAGGGCGGGGAAGGCGGCTTGAAACTGGCTGAGGAGGTTATTCGGCTGGCTGAAAAAGAGGAAGGCAGCTTCCGCTTTATCTATGAGGATGAAATGCCGCTTAAGGAAAAAATTGAGGCCGTTGCAAGAGAAGTCTACGGAGCTGACGGGGTCGACTTTGCTCCGGCTGCCCTGAAAGAAATAACCAGGCTGGAATCTTATGGATTCGGCCCTTTGCCGGTATGTATGGCAAAGACTCAGTACTCTCTTTCCGATGATCCCAAAAAGCTTGGACGGCCGAAGGGATTCAAAATAACGGTTCGGAATGTCAAAGTATCGGCCGGAGCCGGTTTCCTTGTAGTCCTGACCGGTGAGATCATGACCATGCCCGGGCTTCCCAGAATTCCGGCAGCCGAAAAAATAGATGTGGATGAAACAGGTGTGATTTCGGGTCTTTTCTAGGCCTTACCCGGTTGTTGCCGTAATTTCAAAAACAGCGCACAGGCAGTATCAGCGCTGTTTTTTGTTTTTCCTGTCCATAATATCAATGTCCAACAAATCGTTTCTTTTTTTGCTTATCATAGTATAATAGAAAATGAAGGAAGTGAAGCTATTGCAGAAACGATTACCTGAACTGCTCAGTCCTGCCGGCAGCTGGGAAGCCCTGACTGCTGCCGTTCAAAACGGGGCGGATGCTGTTTATATGGGCGGAACCCGTTTTAATGCCCGCAGACTGGCAGATAATTTCGACAACGAATCATTGAGAAAAGCAGTGGAGTATGCCCACCTGTATGGTGTTCGAATATATATTACCCTGAACATCCTGATTAAGGAGAAGGAACTGGACGAAATGAAGGCATTTGTGTCGGAACTGGAAGAACTCAGAGTGGACGGGGTTATTGTTCAGGATTTGGGTGCTGCCCGCTACATAGCACAGAATCATCCCGCTCTTTCCCTCCATGCCAGCACGCAGATGACCATTCACCAGTTGGAAGGGGTAAAGGTTCTGGAGGAGATGGGTTTCAGCAGGGTGATTCCGGCCAGGGAACTTACCCTTGAAGAGCTTAAGCATATATCCGGCAGCAGCTGTCTGGAACTGGAAACCTTCATCCACGGTGCCCTTTGTGTATCCTATTCCGGCCAGTGCCTTATGAGCAGCATGCTGGGCGGACGCAGCGGCAACCGGGGTATGTGTGCCCAGCCATGCCGTCTGGCATATACTCTGAACAAGGCTCAAAATAATGCCGGTCAGCCTGCTTACCATCTTAGTATGAAGGATCTTTCCACGGTTGAATACTTGGATGAAATTCTGGCAGCGGGGATAACCGGTCTTAAGATAGAGGGCAGGATGAAAAGACCGGAATATGTTGCCATTGTTACACGGGAATATCGCAAGGTCCTGGACGGTATTCTGAAAGCCGGCTATGGAGATTCAAATCCTGCTGCACCAAATGAGCCGTGGTCGTCAGGTTTTGCAAAACCTGATACTACCGTTCAGACGGAGCTGGCACAAGTATTCAACCGCGGAGGGTTTACAAAGGGTTACTACTTTGGAACCGATCACACTGATCTTTTTGCCAGGGAAAAACCCAATCACTGGGGCATCTTCCTGGGCAGGGTTACAGGAGTGGAAAGAGGCGTGGTTTGGGTGGCACTGGAGGAGGAACTGGAGATCGGGGACGGCATTGAGTTCTGGAGCGGGAAACCCGGAAACAAGGGTCAGACTGTCAGCAGTCTGCTGCTTAAGGGCAGGCAGACCGACCGGGGCAGCAGTGGACAGGTGGTTGGCATTCCCTCCTCCATTCAGCCTGAGGCAGGTTCCCTGGTGTATCGGACATCCAGCGCGGCCGGGTTAAAGGCAGCCCAGGCTTCATACAGCAGCTGTTACAACAGAAAAATACCTGTTACTGCTCATGCAGTATTTAAAATCGGAAAAAGCCCGGTATTGGTTTTTCGGGACAGCAATGGCCTGGAGGGCAAGGCTGCAGGCGAATTCGAGGTGCAGGCAGCTGTTAAGAGAGCGTTGGATGAGAATACAATGCAGGAGCAGCTTAGCCGGCTGGGAGACACACCTTTTGAAATTGCCTCATTAAACCTGGAATATGATGATAACTGCTTTATCCCGGTTTCGGTTTTAAATCAGCTTCGCCGTGAGGCTGCTAAGGATCTTACTGGCAAAAGGATTGCCTTTTATGATCAGCAGGCTATAAACCAACACGGCAGAGGCCGGCCGGAAACAGCCTGCTCACGGCTGCCCGTAAGAGTATTTACCGGGGTTCCGGATAGAGAAAAACCCAATGAGATAAATGATCATAGCATGAATGAAAAGAATAAACCTTTACTGAACGGCTATGTAAGCAGTCTTGATTTCCATCCGCAGCATTTGACAGGTTTGGATAGTATTTCCTTTGAACCTGATTCCTTTACTTTCAGGATGGGAGCCCTGCAGGAACAGATAAGAGCCATACAGGAACTGGGAATCCCGGTCCGGCTGGTGCTGCCCGCCATTACCAGGAAGCAGGATATGAATCTTCTGCGCAGCCTGCCGGATGCTTTCTGGAACCTGTTTGACGATTTCCAGATAGGAAATATAGGGCAGATTAAGCTATTGCAGGAAATGGGCATTGAAAGGTTTTATGGCAGCCATCCATTGAATGCAGCCAACTCCCTGTCTCTGGCGCAGTTGTATGATCTTGGCCTGAAGGGTGTTACCCTTTCTACTGAGTTAACAATTGCAGAAATAAATGATATAATTAATAAATCTTTGCTGCAATTGGAGCTCCTGGTATATGGCCGGATTGTACTCATGACACTGGAATACTGTCCTTTGGCGGATGAAAAAAACAGCTGCCACAACTGCAGATTCAATGGCATTCATACACTTACGGATCGTAAGGGCTACACCTTCCCAATAAGGAAGAAAAGGATTGCACGCTGCTACAGCGAGCTTCTTAACAGCCAGCCTTTGTTTCTGGCAGACAAAATGGAGCCATTTCACCGCCTGCAGGTTCAATCATGGGGGCTTAAGCTGGAAGGCCTTCCTGCGCAGGAATATCAGTCTGTCATTCAGTGCTACCGCTATGCCCTGGATTATCCGGGGAGCAGTCTGCCGGCAGATTTAGCCGGCTGTGCAGAATCTGTAAAAGAAAAAGGCTTTACCAGAGGGCACTTCTTCAGGGGAGTGGAATAGAAAAAAGAAGATGAGGCAAGAGTGCTTAAGCATGAAGACGAGGAGAAGGAATGGACGAGAGAACATTAAGGGTATTGGAATACAACAAAATAATTGATCGGATGGCAGGATTCGCCCAGTCGGATTCCGGCCGGGAACGGGCCCTGCAGCTCAAACCTGTATCGGACAGGGATCAAATAATCAGGCTGCAAAAGGAAACCTCTGAGGCTGAATCCATTCTTGCCGTGGAGGGAAGCGGATTTCTTGCACCCTTTCCCAATATCAGGCATCAGCTTAGGAAAGCTGAAATCGGTTCTGTCTTAAGTCCAGGGGAACTGCTTCAGGTTGCCCGGGTCTTGTCGCTTATCAGTTCAGTCAAAGCCGGAATGAGCGAACATAAAGCCAAGGCGGAGCTTGAGCTTATTCCTTCTATGATTGAATCGCTGCAAACTCAGCGTATCTTACTTGATGATATACGCAGGTGTATTGAGACGGAGAACACATTGTATGATAATGCCAGTCCGGAGCTGGCTCAGATAAGGCGGCTCATCAGACGGGCCAATGACAAGGTGAGGGAAAGGCTCAACGGATTTCTTCATTCGCCTCAAATGCTTAAATATCTTCAGGAACCCATTATTACCATGCGCAACGGCCGGTATGTACTGCCGGTTAAGCAGGAACACCGTTCCCAGCTTCCCGGCATTGTTCATGACCAGTCTTCCAGCGGTGCAACCCTATTTGTTGAACCCATGTCAGTGGTAGAAGCCAACAATGAAATAAGGCAGCTAATGGCAAGGGAGGAAGATGAAATTGAGCGCATTCTTGCTGACTTAACGGCCCATGTCGAGGAAGCGGCCGGTGAAATATTATCCTCACTGGAAATTTTAATAGAGCTGGACTTTATTTTTGCCAGGGGAGCCTACAGCCTGTCCATCAGCGGAGTGCAGCCCCGATTGGCAGACAATCCGTCACTGCGGATAGTCAGAGGAAGACATCCCCTGATCGATCCACAGCAGGTGGTGCCTGTTTCGCTGGAATTGGGACGGAGCTTCACTGCACTGATTATTACAGGGCCGAATACGGGAGGAAAAACCGTTACATTGAAAACTGCCGGTCTTTTTGTTCTTATGGCTCAATCCGGATTGCACCTGCCGGCAGATTTTGGCACCGAGATGGGCATCTTCACTAATGTTTTTGCTGATATAGGAGATGAGCAAAGCATCGAACAGAGCCTGAGTACATTTTCTTCTCATATGACCAATATTGTACAAATTCTGAAACAGGCCGACACAGAGGACCTGGTGCTCTTTGACGAGCTGGGTGCAGGAACCGATCCAACGGAAGGGGCTGCACTGGCCATGTCAATCCTGGACCATCTTCACTTTAGAGGCATACGCACCATGGCAACCACCCATTACAGTGAACTTAAAATGTATGCAATCACCCGAGAAGGTGTGGAAAATGCTTCTGTGGAATTTGATGTGGAAACCCTGCGCCCCACCTATAGGTTACTAATTGGAGTGCCTGGAAAATCCAATGCCTTTGAGATATCAAAGCGGCTGGGGCTGAGCGATGAGCTGATTGAGGGGGCAGCCAGGTATTTGAGTCAGGAAGATGTGCGGTTTGAAGATATAATGGGCAGCATAGAAAGAAACCGTACTGCCGCAGAACAGGAACGGCAGCAGACCAGAGCCTTACTGGCCGAGGCACAGGAGCTTAGAGGCAGGCATGAAAGTCAGCTGGCAGAACTGAACGAGCAGAAAGCGAATCTTATTGCCAAAGCCAGGGAGGAAGCCCGGCAGGTGCTGCGGAGCGCCAGGGCGGAAGCTGATCATATTATCAGGGAGCTTCAGCTGCTTGCAAGGGAAGAGGATGAAAAGAAACGAAACAGGGCTATTGAAGAATCCCGCAAAAGGCTGAGGGACACCCTGGGCAGGATGGAGGATGAAATTCACAGAAAAAAGCCATCCCGTTACTCATCTGCTAAATCACCTAAAAATCTGCAGCTGGGTCAGACCGTCTATATTACCACCCTGGATCAGAAGGGACAGGTACTGGATGCTCCCGATCAGGATGGAAATGTACTCATACAAGTAGGCATTATGAAGGTAAATGCTAATATTTCCGACCTGCGGCTGGTAAAGGAAGAAACACGCAAGGAGGCCGGAACAGGAAGAAAGGTCAGGCCCAGGTCGGTTTCCGTTTCGCCTGAACTTGATCTGAGGGGCCGGAATGCTGAGGAAGCCATGGTTGAGGCCGATCTTTACCTGGACAATGCCTTCCTGGCGGGGCTTAAAGAGGTTACCATCATCCACGGTAAAGGTACCGGGATACTTAGAAGCTCCATTCATCAGCTTTTAAAGAACCATCCCCATGTTGAGTCCTTCCGTCTGGGTAAATACGGTGAGGGTGAAACAGGCGTAACTGTAGTGGAGATCAAGTGACTTTAAGATATTATGTTATAAAATAATTATAGAATACTGAGCAAGTGCAGGAGGTTTGGATGATGGGTTATTTACCGGGTGTGGTGCCCATAGAAATACAGAAGGTACTTAAGCTCTTAAGGAGTACTGAAGCTGATGGGGAGTGGAAGCATGAATGCACACAGGATTATGGTAGTTGAAGATGACTATAGCATCAATCAGCTGATTAAGTTGTATCTGGAAAAGGAAGGGTTCCGAGTTGAGCCCTTCCATGATGGATACCAGGCATTATCCGCCTTTCGGGCAAATCCACCTTCACTGGTGGTTCTGGATATTATGCTTCCCGGCCTTGATGGCTGGGATATCTGCAGGGAAATTCGAAAAATCAGTGATATTCCCATTATAATGCTTACTGCCAAGGGGGAAACCTTTGACAAGGTGCTGGGTCTGGAACTGGGAGCTGACGATTATATGGTCAAACCCTTTGATCCCAAAGAGCTGATTGCCAGGATCAAGGCCGTGCTCAGAAGGCACAAACCCATGACAGACAATACCAGGGAAGTTTCCTATCCCAATCTGACTGTAAGTCTAACCGACTATACGGTGACATATCACGGCAAAAAGCTGGAAGTACCGCCTAAGGAACTGGAACTTCTCTATTTCCTGGCTTCCAATCCCAACAAGGTTTTTACCAGGGAACAGCTGCTGGAACAAGTATGGGGCTTTGATTTTTATGGTGATTCCAGAACTGTTGATGTACATATCAAGCGTATCCGGGAAAAGCTCAATGAGGCCGATAACAACTGGCAGATCAAAACTGTTTGGGGTGTAGGCTACAAATTTGAGGTGAAATAGATGTTTCGATCACTGTTTGTAAGGCTGATGGTAACTTACTTTGTCATTATACTGTCAGCCCTTCTTATTTTGGGCATTCTGCTTTCCTCCTTTTTCCAAAGCTATATAATGGAAACCCGCAAAGCAGAACTGACCAGGGAAGGGGAAGCCATATCCCAGTATATTCGGCTGTATCTGCTCGGCTTTATTGACAGCAGAACTCTGCATTACCAGTATCAGATTATCGATCGCTTTTTGGGAGTTACAATCTGGGTAACGGATGAGCGGGGATATATCTGGAGCAGTTACAATTCCTCGGAATTGGAGCAGGTGGATTGGGAAAACCAGAAACTTACCCTGGATGAGTTTGTTCAGGTTCTGGAAGGGAACTCCATAACGCGGATAGGCCGATTCGGAGAAAGCTTTCCGGTGCCGGTTCTGACAGTAGGAATGCCATTGAAGATAAACGACAGAATTGCAGGTACAATATTTCTGCATTCTCCTATTCAGGGTATCAACCGCACCCTCCGGGATACCTATGAAAGCATCTGGCGGTCTGCCATTCTGTCCTCTCTTTTATCCATCCTGCTCCTATATGTTATCTCCAGGCGGTTTTCCAGACCTTTGACGGAAATGAACCTGATTTCCAGAGAAATTGCTACAGGTAATTTCAAGAGACGGGTCAGGATCCGAACCAGAGATGAAGTAGGCCAGCTGGCCATGAACTTTAATGCCATGGCAGATGCACTGGAGAAGCTGGAACTGATGAGAAGGACCTTTGTGGCCAATGTATCTCATGAGTTGAAATCTCCCCTGACTTCCATGCGGGGGTATATACAGGGGGTACTGGATCACAATATTGACAGGGAAGAAGAGGAAAAGTATTTGCGAATTGCCCTGGATGAGACGGAAAGGATGAACCGACTGATAAATGAGCTGCTGGACCTGTCCCAGATTCAAACGGGACAGTTCTCCATGAAGTTCAGGGTTTTCGATATCAATGAGACAATACGAAGGGTGCTGATTGCCCGTGAAGATCAGATCAATGAGAAGGGTATGGATGTCGAGGTCGACTTTGAAAGGGAGGAGTGCCTGGTAGAGGGTGATCCGGATCGTCTGCAGCAGGTGGTCATTAATCTGCTGGATAACGCAATCAAGTTTAACCGTCCGGGGGGGCTTATTACACTGAAAACTTGGCAGTTCAAGGATTTGGTATATGTTAAGGTGGCAGATCAGGGACCGGGCATTCCAAGTGAAGAAATCCCTCACATCTGGGAACCCTTTTATCAGACAGACAAGTCCAGAAGCGGCAAAAAAAGCGGTACCGGACTGGGGCTTTCCATTGTAAAGAAAATAATAGAAGGACATGAGCAGAATATATGGTTAAACAGTCAAACAGGCGAGGGCTCAGCCTTCATTTTTTCGCTTAAGCCAGGCAGGAAGCAGTGATTCGCTCTTCTCTGCTGTTTGTTTACACCTAGTTCATATTTTATTCAAAAATGCCGTTTACAATAATGACAGAGAGTAATAGAGACATCGCTAATTCATCGGAGGTGTAATCAATGAGGGAATTCTATGAATTTGATGAGGAACGTTATCAAAGAAAGAACAGCATAAAGAGCTATATTATTGTGGCTTTGATTTTTGCGCTGATGGGAGGTCTGGCAGTATACAGCATAACTCCCTATATAAGAGGGTGGAATGAAAATGGAGATCGGGGTCCGGCTATAGTCGATAACACCCCTGCCCCTGAACCTGACAGGAATGTTGCAACCGGAGATAATAACCAGTCTGTTACGGTTATAGGCAGCCAGGAAGACTTCTTTATCAGCCGGGACAATCCTGTGGCGGATATTGCTGAAAAGATGGAAAAGGCAGTAGTCGGAATTACTAATCGTTCTGAGGTAACAGTGCCGGATTTCTTCTTCTATGACCGCTCCAGAACACAGGATGTTGAGGGTTACGGTTCGGGAATCATTATAAGCAAGGAAGGACATGTCCTGACCAACCATCACGTAATAGCAGGGGCAAAACAGCTTTTTGTCATCCTATTCGACGGAGAAAAGGTTGAGGCTGAGTTGATTGGTTCAGATCCACAAAGTGACATTGCCGTATTGAAAATCGACCATCCTGATCTGACAGTGGCAAAAATAGGGGATTCCGACAAGGTGCGGAAAGGAGATTTTGCCATTGCTATCGGCAATCCCCTGGGGCATGAGCTGGCCGGTACGGTAAATTTCGGAGTCATCAGTGCCGTCAATCGGAAATTGCAGCTGGACGGGAGAACCATGGAGTTGATTCAAACAGATGCTGCCATAAACAGAGGTAACAGCGGCGGTGCTCTGGTTAACATGGATGGCGAAGTCATTGGCATGAATACCGTAAAGTTTGGCGGAGAACTGGTGGAAGGACTGGGTTTTGCCATTCCCTCCAATGTGTTCAAGCCCCTTGCCCAGGAAATTATTGAAACCGGAAAAGTAACCTATCCTCAGAAGCCCTGGCTGGGGGTATATATCAGGGAAATAACGGCAGCTTTCTCAAGGGAATCCGGTTACCCGGTAGGTATTCAGGTTATTGACATTGAAACAAACAGCCCCGCTGCTGAAGCCGGGGTGAAGCCGGGTGATATAATCATTGGCATGAATGAAAAGACGCTGAAAACCATTGAAGAATTACAATCCACATTGGAAAGCCACGAAGTGGGTGAGGTAGTGGACTTGAAATTGTGGAGGGAAGGAGACGAATTTGCTCTGAAGGTCAAACTCGGCGGCAGAGACGTCTACGACTGATCCCGCTAACACTACTTGCACTACTTGGGGACAGTTCTCAAGAATTGCATAAAATTACGTAAGTAGGGGACAGTTCTCAATTTAAGTCACTTAAACGAGACTCTTGAGAACTGTCCCCATTTTATACTCTTGAGAACTGTCCCCATTTGATGTCATTTATAAATAAAAGGAGCCAGGATATATGGATTTCCTTCCTTGTTTCCCCAGCGGTTTCCAAATATCCTAATCCGCTGGCCCGGAGCAAGTTGCAGGGAACCCCAGTAATCCACGTAAATCAGCTGTTCCGGCTGCCCCTCTTTTGCAACGTCAACCAGCAGGCTCGTTCTGGTTCCCGTGGATTGTATTTCTTTGATCTCACCTGTGAAGAGGAAGATTATACCATTATGCAGATTAGGATACTGCTTCATGTTCTCATATTCGGGGGCCCAGGCACTGGAGGTATAATCAAGTTCAGTTACCTGCCGCTGTATAACCATCTCCAGCACCGAATCCTCGCTTCCATCCAGACTGGCAGTCAGAATAAAGGGAGTATAACCCTTGGCTGAAGCCTTGACATACATTTTGAAATCGCCGGTATCAGGATCCGGGCTGACTTCTTCCCTCAGCTCCAGATTGGTGGATAATACTGCTTCCGGATGGGTATTACCGGTAACCTCAACCCATTCCCCGTCTGCCTGTATAGGTATGCTCTGGTCCACTGCCAGAGGGAAGGCCATCTGCTTTTTCCTGAAAATAATATTCTCAACTGCTTCTGCATAACCCTTGGAAGAAACACGTATTTCATATTGGGTTTCCGGCTGTTCAAGTATTTCCAGCTGCAGGGAAAGCTGTCCCTCTTCGTTTAGTATGTGGGAATAATTATTGCCATCCACGTACACATTTGAACCCGGCAATACCTCCAGAATGAGCTGATAAGAAGTTCCCTCCACCACTGTCTCCTTTTCAGCAGGAGAAATGAATCTCAAAGGAGCACTTTGAATGGGCACTTCAAACTCTATTTCCACCTGGCGATTGGGATAGCCGTCAGCCAATACTGTAAGCGGGAGGGCAACCTGCAGGGCTCCGTCTATTTCTTCATAGTCATCCAAATCAAATTCCCTGTCAGGCAGGATGAATTCAGCCTGACCGTTTATTATTGCTGTATTCTTATCATTCAGCCTGGCCTGTTCCCCGACTTCACTGAGAATCAGGATTCTTCGGGCAGTTTGTCCGTCAATTTCCGTCTCTTCCACCTCATAGTCCAGATCGATGACTTTATATACAGGCTCCCTGTCCTTCGGCTTTCGGATCAGTTCGTCATAGCCTACATAGCCTAAAAATGCTATGAATGCTATTAATACAATGCTTATGCCGGCCTTAATGAATCTCTGCAAAAAATCAGAGTCTCTTTCTGACTTGTGATAGCGTCTGAGAGGAAGCTGGTCCTGCAGATTGAACTCCGAGTCCTCATATTTGAAATCAGAAAAACTATCAAAAATCAGATTATTTTTACTGTCGTCAGCTGGTTCAGCGCTGGCAGATGAATCCCGGAAATCATAGGGCTCCTCTGACAATGGTTCTCTAATATTCGAACTGTCTGCCTGCGACTGTATATCAGTGAAAATCTTATCTTCCGGCGGGGACGTTTCGTCAGCCAAAAAAACATTCTCTTCAAATGGCTGTTTGTTTTCCAAAGGCGTTTTTTCGGTCAAACGAGCACCACAATAATAACAGAATCGATGATAATAGTTGTTTCTGGTGCCGCAGGATGGGCAAATCATACGCCTTCCTCCTTTGCAGTGATAGATAAAAAGCTACATTGTTCTCAGTTTTCGACATAATATAATATTCGCATTGATATGATGATTTTCCTCCTATTATGGCAGCGGATATAGGAAATATTTACGATTTTGGACAATTGGGGTACCACTTGACCTTAAATCATGGTAAAATGAACATATTACAGCTTCTCTAATTTATAGGGAAGCCAATGTAGGACTAACAGGGAGTGAGTGGAGAGAATGGATTTATTTCGGGAAGAATCGGTGCATAAGGTTGATACAGGCCTGAACACCTTGATCTATGTACTGTCGTGGATTGGTATGATTCTATTTGGAATCATTGCTGTTATCCTGTTTCAGAGCATATTCAATCAACTGTTCAGCGGAAACTTTAATTTGTTTTCGATAATATTTTTCCTGATCTTTGGCGGACTTACATACTTATGTTTTACTACCCGCAACAATCAAAGAATTGAATACGATTATACCTTTACCAACGGTACTCTGGATATTGCCAAGATCATCAATAATACAAGGCGTAAGAAGCTGCTCAGCGCTGATGTGAAGGAATTTGAAATCATAGCACCCACCAGCGACAGCGGATTTCAACGCATGCTCCAGCACCCGGGCATAAAAAAGTATAATTATTTCCTGAACAGGGGCGGGGGATTGTATTATGGTGTATTTACCCATAACGGAGAGAAGTCTATCCTGGTCTTTGAGCCGAGCGACGAAATGGTCAGGCTGTTCAAGTTAGTAAATCCCAGGAATGTAAAGACTAGATAAAGAGCTCCCTCAACAGGGGGCTTTTTTCTCGGATATGAATGTGGAATTAAGGAATTTTCCCATGTAAGGCATTGAAAAATTTCTGGTTACAAGGTCATGGGAAGGGTAAACCTATATTAAGAGTTATTTATCTGTTTATAAGAATAACAGTTAAGAAAATACGGCAGAGCGGATAATACGAGGGAGAAGAAAAAAGAAAAAAATAAGCGTTGGTACAGGAGTTAGGAAAATGACGGAAATCTATCTCGATTACGCAGCAACGACACCGGTAATACCCCAAGTTATCGAGGCAGTTACTGATTGTTTGAAAAACGATTATGGAAATCCTTCCTCCATGCATCGTTTAGGCATACAGGCTGAAAAAAGAATAAAGGATGCTAAGAATCAGGTATCTCACCTGTTGAATGCAGCTCCGGATGAAATTGTCTTTACTTCCGGCGGGACCGAATCCAATAACATGGCCATACTTGGTGCCGCTTATGACAAGAAACGAAGAGGAATGCACTGTATCACCACAGTCATCGAGCACCCATCGGTATTACAGGCTTTTGCTCATCTGGAGGAGCAGGGCTATGAGGTAACATATTTGTCTGTGGACAGAAACGGTATTATCTCCCTGGATGAACTTAAGAAGAGTATCAGGGACGATACCATCTTGGTGAGCATTATGCATATTAACAATGAAACCGGTTCTGTTCAGCCTATCCGGCAAATTGGAGCTGTTCTGAATGGCTGCAGCCGCAAGCCGGTTTTTCATGTGGATGCAATTCAATCCTTTGGAAAACTGCCTGTGTATCCGGAACAAATGGGAATTGATTTGTTGTCCGTCAGCGGGCACAAAATTCATGCACCTAAAGGGGTAGGAGCACTTTATATAAGAAAAGGTGTGAGGATTAAACCAATCCTATTCGGAGGTAATCAGCAGGGCGGAATACGAAGCGGAACAGAAAACATACCAGGTATCGTTGGCCTGGGGACTGGTGCTGGCTGGATAGCGAAACAGCAAAATGAGCGTGGCAGTTATCTGTCAGAATTAAAGAACCGGCTCGTAAAAGGAATCAGTCAGGCTGTTCCCACAGCTGTTATAAACGGAAGCCGGGATACCAGCGCTCCGCATATTATAAATGTGGGCTTTCCGGGGCTGCGGGGCGAAGTCCTGCTGCACGCCCTGGAGGAAGAAGGGGTCTATGTCAGTACCGGTTCAGCCTGTTCCAGCAGGAACAGAAAGCAAAGCCATGTACTTAAGGCAATGGGGCTCGATAATCAGCTCCTGGAGGGCTCCATACGCATCAGCACCTCCTATCTGACTACTTTGGAAGAAATCGAAGCCTTTCTCCCTGTCCTGACCCGCGCTGTTGCCAGAATTGAAAGATATACCAGGAGGTAGTGAATGGAAAAAGCAATACTGATCCGATATGGTGAAATACATCTGAAGGGGCAGAACAGACCTTTTTTTGAAAGGGTTTTACTGACCAACATTAAAAAGGCACTGAAGGATTTTCCTGATATCAGGGTAATAAAGGCACAGGGACGCTACTATGTAGAAAACTATGCCGATGAGGAAGCAGTTATAAATGCTCTGACCCGGGTGTTTGGAATCGTCTCCATCAGTCCGGCCTTAAAGATAGAAAAGAATTTTGAAACACTGGCGGAGCATTCTGTCAAAATGATAGAGGATTTGCTGAGCCGCATTCAAAAGGATATAATAACATTCAAGGTTGAGTCCAGACGATCCGATAAAAGATTCCCCATGGATTCCATGGAAATCAATCGTGAATTGGGCAGCAGGCTGCTGAAAGCCATCCCGAATTTAAAGGTGGATGTCCATAAACCGGAGATTTTGCTGAATGTGGAGGTCCGCGAGTTTATCTACCTGTATCACAAGGTAATCCCCTGTGCCGGGGGCATGCCGGTGGGAACAAACGGGAAGGCAGCGCTTTTGCTTTCAGGCGGCATTGACAGTCCTGTAGCCGGCTGGATGATTGCCAAGAGAGGTGTCGCCCTGACAGCTGTGCATTATCACAGCTTCCCCTTTACCAGCGATCGTTCCAGGGAGAAGGTAATAGAACTTGGCAGAATACTTGCCCGCTATACCGGTCCAATGCGGCTGCATATAGTGCCCTTTACCCGAATTCAGCAGGAGCTGTATGAAAAATGCCCTGATGAAGAGCTGACCATACTGATGCGTCGTTACATGATGAAAATTGCTGAGGAGATTGCCCGGCGGGAGGGAGCCGCAGCCCTGATAACCGGTGAAAGCATAGGCCAGGTGGCCAGTCAGACCATAAACAGTCTGGTTGTTACCAACGACGCTGTCTCCATGCCTGTCTTTCGTCCACTAATAGGCTTTGACAAAATAGATATTATGAATCTGGCAGAAGAGATTGGTACCTATGAGACATCAATACTGCCCTATGAGGACTGCTGCACCATATTTACGCCGAAGCACCCGGTAACCCGTCCGCGTCTTAATAGAATCCTGAAGTCGGAGCAGCTAATCAATGGAGAGGAATTAATACGGGAAGCGCTGGATAATATAGAAATTATCGATTTGTAAGTGCCAAAGCTGTTGATATTATATAATCAGATATCCGATTTTAATCGAAAGGATGAGAATGTATGGAACTTTCTCAGGAAATGCTGAAGAAAAAAACTTGGGCGGTAGTAGGCGCCAGTACCCATCCGGAGAAATTTGGATACAAGATCTACAAGAAACTGAAGGAACACGGCTATAGAGTGTATCCGATTAATCCGGGCCACGACATGATTGATGGAGACAAATGCTATTCCAGCCTGTCGGAATTACCGGAAAAGCCTGAGGTAATTGATATGGTGGTTAATCCCCGCATCGGCAGAAATATAGTTGAAGAAGCTGCTGAACTTGGAATTTCTTTTATATGGCTTCAGCCCGGAACACACAATGAGGAGCTCACTCAGCTGATAGAGGAAAAGGGCATTGCTTATGTAAAAGATTGCGTTTTGGTGGCTTTGAAATAGTTTTTTGTCAGGAAGGGGGTAGAGATCCGTCGTGAGAAAGCTGACTGTTATCATTGCCTTGCTGCTTCTGACTGTCTTGTCCGGATGCAATATGGAACTCTACATACAAAATGAGATGCCTGAGGTTTATGCATTTATACATTCCTCTGACGGCACACATACTGAGCAGATGATAAAGGGATTGGAAGCTGGTGCAGCTGAATGGAATGCAGACCTGGATATACAAAAAATCAATGTGACGGATGATGATACGGGCACCGCTCTCAGAGCCATTAAACAGGCGATCCGGCGTTCTACAAAGGCAATAATAATTACCCCTTTTGAACATGACGAGTTATATAAACTGATGAAAAAAGCCCATCAAAAAGGAATATCCCTCATTTATCTGGATGCTTTGCAAAAGTATGATACTCCCGGAACTTATATTACTTCGGATAATGAAGCAGCAGCCGAGAAAGCCGGGCAAATGCTTGCGGATGCCATAGGACAGAGAGGGGATATTATCATGCTGAATACTGTTGCGGACAATCCAAAGGCAATCGACAGGGAGGCCGGATTCCGGAAGTCTGTTGCCGACTATCCGGATGTTCGGCTTATCAATATTTTTTATTGCAGCGGCGACAGACAAAATACCCAGAAGACCCTTCAGGACATATATGCATCCCATCCGGATATCAAAGGAATTTTTGCTGCCTGTCCCGAGACTTCTGCTGCGGCCGCAGCATGGGCAAAAAATCATAATATTAGAATAGTCGGCTTTGATCATACGGAAGAGACACTGGAGTATATCAGGAAAGGGCAGTTTTATGGCTGCGTGAGTCAGAAATCCTATGATATGGGCTATAAGGCAGTAAAGGCTGCCCTGAATCGTCAATCAGACCAAACTGAATCGGAACAGATTGAAGCAGGATATGAGGTAATAACAGCAGCAGATCTTGTGAGATAAGTCATTCCGGCAGAAAACCCGATAAAACTGCAGCAATGGTATTCCATATATTTTATACTGCCAAATGCCTGACGGTTTTTTGGCAGCTGACAAATTGGGAAGGGTAAAAGCCCGGCATATACTGGTTCTAACACCTACATACTAAAGAATATATTTCTATAGTAGCGGAGGTGTTTTTATTATGTTGAAAAGAGCATGGTTTAGACAAATTCAAGCTGTTGTATATATTGTGCTCATTCTGCTGCTCTATTCCACCTTGAATCAGCAACTTACCTATCTGGATGCACATCTGCCGGTAAAGGTGGGAGAAAAGGCAGTATATTCAGAGCTGCCGGCTGCAGGCCAACAGGAGGGACATAAGGAGCCGGAATATGATATACTCATAGATTTGACTCAATCCATGCTTTATTTGTTCGAGAACAACAAGCTTATTAAGAAATACCCGATTGCTCAGGGAAAACCGGACACTCCCTCACCGATTGGAGTGTGGCATATTACCAATAAAGCCAGAAACTGGGGCAGTGGATTCGGCACCCGCTGGATGGGGTTGAATGTTCCCTGGGGCGTATACGGGATCCACGGAACCAACAGACCGGGTTCCATAGGTCATCGTGCCTCTGCCGGCTGTTTTCGAATGAGGAACAGAGATGTGGAGGAATTGTACAGCATTGTTCCCTATAAGACGCCGGTCGTGGTGTACGGCGGCCCGTACGGAAGTATGGGCAGCTCATTTGACAGGCTTGCCCCGGGAGACAGAAAATCACAGGTGGCAGAAGTGCAGAAACGTCTTCAGAAGCTGGGATACTACGATGGATCCATAGATGGCATCTATGGTGAAGGTACCAAAGCTGCCCTGATAAGATTCAAGGAGGAAAACAATCTGCCAGTAAATCATTATGTGGATTGGGGGACATACAAAGCTCTGGGAATACTGGCTTTTGAATAGTAAGTCTGAGTTTTGTGCTTATTCTTTTTGCAAATAGTTGAAAAATGTACGCAATCTTTACTTGCATATATTTATACGATTTGGCATACTATACTTTACACGAACGTACGTTCTGTATTATAATATATGCAAGGTGATTAATTATGAACAGCAATGAGAGACTGATTTTGCACATAGACGTCAATTCGGCTTTTTTATCCTTTGAGGCAGTATACAGGCTTCAACACGGCGAAACGGTGGATTTGCGGGACATTCCCTCTGCAGTGGCCGGTTCTCAGGCCACCAGGCATGGAATTATTCTGGCCAAAAGCATCCCTGCCAAAAAATACGGAATCAAAACAGGAGAGCCTACCTGGGAAGCAAGGCAAAAATGTCCTCAACTGGTTACGGTTCCTCCCAACTATGCCCTTTACATGTTCTGCCATAATTCGCTGAAAGAACTGTTGAAAAACTTTTCCGACAGAATACAGGTTTTCAGCGTAGATGAGTTTTTTTTGGACGTGACGGGAATGCCGGGAGCAGATCAGCCCCTGGAACTGGCCCACATTATCCGGAAGCGGATTAAAAAGAAGCTGGGTTTTACTGTAAGCATTGGAATCAGCAGTAATAAACTGCTGGCCAAGATGGGATCGGAGCTGAAAAAACCGGATGCGGTATCCACATTGTTTCCTCCGGAAATTCCCGGGAAGATGTGGCCGCTGCCCGTAGAGGATTTGTATATGGTGGGGCGTGCAACATCCTTAAAATTACGCAAAATGGGTATTGGCACAATTGGCAGTCTTGCCAATTGTGATTTGGAGCTTTTAAAATATAAATTCAAAAGCTGGGGAAAACTCCTTTGGGATTATGCCAATGGAATTGAGAGTTCCGCAGTTTCCTCTTCAAGCCGGGATACGGTAAAGGGGATTGGCAATTCCACCACCGTTCACTTTGATGTGGAGGACAGGAGGACAGCACATCAGGTTTTATTGTCTCTGGTGGAGACCGTCGGTATGCGGATGCGCTTCAGCGGCTTATGCTGCCGGGTAATTGCGATTTCCATCAGAAGAGCGGAAGATTTGACCTTTTACAGTCATCAGTTAAAAATACAGACACCAATTGACAGCACCACGGCTATTTATGAATATTGCAAACGATTGTTTGATGAGGCATGGGGAGGAGAACCTATCCGGCACCTCGGGGTACGGGTAAGCGATTTATCTCCGGCTGTTCATATTCAGCTTTCCATGTTCGAAAAGGAATGGGAAAAGCAAAAGGTAATCGACCGGGCAGTAGATCAGATAAGAATGAAGTTCGGGCCGGGCTCCGTTATTCGTTCCAATTTTCTTTGGAGCGGCCTTGCTCCTATGGAAGGCGGATTGAGTGATGATGCCTCCTATCCGGTTATGACCAGCATTCTGTGATGTCTGTTTTTATTCTGTTTTGTCAAAAATATGTATATATAAGTGCAGGCTCTTTTGGTTTTTGCAGTTATCCGGCTTTTGCGGCAGAATCAAGATTACAAATAGGCAATGAATTATTAAAATATCAAGTTTGTTGCCTGGATTATTTAAAAGTGCTATAATTGATAAAAGTGCATGTAATTTACATAGATTTCAGAACAAACCATGAAATATGGGAGGAAACATGAGCGAGATATCAAATGATGTTAAAGCCTATGAAGATGAAATTGATCTTCGGGAGCTATTTGCTGCTATATGGAAAAACAGGTATATTATATTGAGCCTGGCTTTGATTGCAGCTTTACTGGCCGGCTTGTACAGTATGTTTTTGGTAACGCCTGTATATCATACAAAACTGGAAATAGTAATTAATATGCCGGATGAACTTTATACCCGCTTTGGCAACTACACTTTGCCAATTACCTCCAATGATCAGTATATTGGTTTGATTACCAGCAATACTGTTCTGCTCAACACAATAGCAGATATGGGTTATGATGAGGGCACTTCCATAGAAAGCATAGGGAGCAGAATATCCATAAATAGTACAGCAAATTCCGGCAAAAACAATATTTTTGGAGTAACTGTATCAGCAAGCAGTCCACAGGAATCTCTGAAGCTTGCCGAAACACTGTTTGACAATTATGTTGAATTTATCGACGTGATGACCAAACAAAAAGCGGTTGAATATTTTTACAACTATTACAGTACCGAGCTCCTGTCATTGGAGAATACGCTTAAGAGTAATCAGGAGTTATTGAAAAAAAATGAAGAACTTCTGGCCATGACATCCAAAACCATTCACCAGAAGGAAGCAATGCAGGAGATAGAGGAAAACCTCCTGGATTCAATTGATTATATTGTGCTGGAAAATGTGATTAATCAAAACTATGTTGAGATTGAAAAGAAAATTATTGAATTGCAGCAAGCCATTTATTCCATAGAAGATGCCATCAGACTCAACAATGAATATCTGACACAGCTGGATGAGGAGAAGGAGCTTTTTGGCCGATACTACGAAACCGGCAGCGAAGATGAGAGTATACAGCCCAGTCTGATAGGCGTGACAGAGACAAGCATATATCTTCCTTCCAAGCCTGTTGCACCAAATAGAAAATCCAGCCCCAGCAATTCAAGAAATGCTGTCATCGGCCTGGCTGCCGGCCTTATGCTGGG
>DUOA01000139.1 GCA_012839095.1 Clostridiales bacterium | reverse complement strand
CAGCGCATGCATTCAAAGGCGCATTGGATGATGTGCGCCTGTATGAAGAAGCCTTGTCTGCCGATGAGATTAAAGCCATTTATCAGTCAGAGCAGCAATTCAGTATAGTGGAAGATGAGACTGAAAACGGAAAATTGGTATTAAATTTTCCGCAAAAACCCTCGAATATTTCGGAGGAAGAAATTGAACTGTCGGCCTGGATGGATGGGGGACCGCTTGAAATAAATGTGACAGCTTTTAATTACAATTCTGAAACCGGACTGGCTGTTATTGAATTTGAGCCATTTGAGAATAAATGGGCAGAAGAAAAGACAGTGGAATTGTCAGTAACTTATATAACTGATAAATTGAAAACCCTTATTGTCCTGCCTGGCAGACCTAACACTTCGCCTGTTGCAGAGAACCTCAGCATAGAAAACCTTTCCGTTTCCATGCTGGGCGGGAAGCCGCGGGTAAAAGGGATGCTGGAGGCAAGGTATACCTTTGTGGATGCAGACGGTGACAAGGAGGGAAAGACAAGATTTCAGTGGCAGATTGCGGATTCTCCGGACGGAGAGTTTGAAGATATTTTAGGCCTGCGCTCACGTACCGTGATACTGCTGGACGAGTATGTGGGGAAATACCTGCGCTGCAAGGTTACGCCTGTTGATGAATACGGCAATGCCGGTGAGGCATACTTTACTCCGTCTACCGGGGATCCGGTGGAACCCACTGAAGGGAATCCTCTTACCGACTGGTTCCATGAGGCAGGCTTTGGCGTTTCCCATCATTTCCTCTCCAACTATTTCAATCTTCCCCATGTATATACCTCTCCCGATGAAATGTGGGACCGTTCCCAAATGACCTGGGATGAGTTCGTAGGGCAGTTTGACGTGGAAGCATACGCCAAACAGGTAAATGACATAGGAGCAAAATTCGTAATTTTTACCTTGGGACAGAACTCCGGTTATTACTGCGCTCCCAACCCCGTATATGACAAATATATAAGGGAAGCAGGCCTTCTTGGGGAAGATGAAGCTAATCCCAAAACAACTTCCTTCGAAAACGATCTGCCCATGCGGCTGGCCCATGAATTGGCAAAGTACGGTATCAGGCTGATGCTCTACCTGCCCTCCAATCCGCCTCACAGCGCCAGCTGGGACGAGTCGGGAACCCCGGATAAGTACGGTTATTACCCCGACAAGCTGGTAACCCAACTGGTGTTCGACTATACCCCCGGTTACGACGGCACTCCCAATCAAAGGGCGCGTAAGGTTCACAATGAAATGGTGGAATGGTGGTCAAGGCATTACGGCGACAAGGTGGCAGGCTGGTGGTTTGACGGCTACTACAGCAATATTGAGCAGGGTCAGACCGATATGACCCAGGAATACAACATTTCCACCCTGGCAAACGCCGCCAAGGCAGGAAATCCCTACAGCATAATTACCTTTAACCGCGGCACGGGCGCCAAAGGCTTTACAAAATCCAGCGATTATACTGATTATACAGCCGGAGAGAATACAGGCCTGAGCATATACCATGCAGACGGACGCTGGGCAGAAGGCACTTCGGACTGTCAGCTCTTTACCTTCGGCCCCCTGGGAAACCGCGGCAACTGGTCCAACGGCTGGGGCTGCAGCGGCCTGCAGTTCCAGGATGTGAATCATGTTGTTAACACGGCGCAGGCCATACTGGGCAAAAACTATGTGCTGGCTCTTGATGTCCGCGTTAACGTTTTCGGTGAAATCGATCCACAGCAGTATGCCCAGTTAAAGGAAGTAAAAAAGGTTGTGGACAAAACACCGCCCGGGGCACCGGTCAATCTCACAGCGGAGAATACGGAAGGAAAGGCCGTCAGCCTGAAATGGGATGCATCGGATAACGTGGGCGGTAACTTAAAAGGCTATAACATCTACAGGAACGGCAGCTTCCTGGCTTTCACAGAAGATACAAGCCATATTGATGAGAGTACGGCTGAGAACACCTTGTACACCTATTATGTTAAGGCCGTAAACTTCAGAAATGTCGAGAGTGAGCCCACAAATGAGGTGACTGTCGAAACAGGCCGGGACACCGTGCCGCCGAAACTGATATCAGGCAGGGTGCTCAGTACAACTGAAGTAAGCTTAACCTTTGATAAAGCCGTTACCGAAGAATCAGCCGAAGCGGTATCCAATTACGATATATCAGATGGGGTTATTAAAGAAGCTGAGCTGCAGGATGACGGCAAAACCGTAGTATTAACCATAGAGGATATGCTTATAGAGAGACCCTTTATAGTCTTTGTAAAAGGAGTTAAGGATACTTCTTCCGCAGGCAATGAATGCAGGGCCTCACTGCAGGTCAGTGCTGTCACCGGATACTATAAATTTGATGAGGACGACACCGGCACAGCATACGACTTTACAGGGAAAAATCATGGGCTGAAGACCAATGTTTCTGTCAGCCAGGCGGGCGTAAACGGAAAAGCCGCTGTCTTCAGCGGAAACAGCAGAGTTGCAATTTCCAGTGATGTATTGTACGGAATGAAAGACTGGACCTTCAGTGCCTGGATTAACTGGAACGGAACAAGGAGCGAATCCCAGACTATACTGGGCAATGCCATCAGCGGTGATCCCACTGCATCAGGAATGTGGCTGCATATTCGCTCAGACGGCAAATTATGGGCATCACCCTGGGACGGAGCGCTGGGAAGCGACATCAGCATGGCAAGCACGGAACAGGTTCCGGTGAACCAGTGGGCACATGCAGCCATAGTGTTTAGGGACGGCACCTTTATCATGTATCTGAATGGGGAGGAGGCTGCCCGCAGGGAATTTGCAGGCTATCCCTCCGATATCGAAAACACTGTGAACCTTGGATGCAATATCAATGACAGCGGTAATGTAATCCACAGGTACAACGGCCTGATGGATGAGGTCAGGTTCTATTCCATCGCCCTTAGTGCAGAACAGATCAGGGCACTGGCTGAACAAACTGAATTCCTGCCTTATGTAATAGGCAATACATTCACATTCGATCGGGAGAATCCGACTGATATCGCTGTTCCCTTTGATGCCAATGAATATACCCTGTCTGAAATAGAAATAGGCGGGGGCAAACTTGCAAAGGATGATTACGCTCTTGACGGATCTGCTGTAGCGATTAAAGAGTCTTTCCTGAAATCCCTGAAAGCGGGGGAACATGCTTTAACCTTTACCTTCACAAAAGATGGAGCAGATGATGTTGTTATTGACGGCCTGAGCATTGTTGTGCTGGCAAGAGACCCGGTGATCACGACAGAGGTGGACGAAAACATCGGGGAACTGATATATTCCCCCCTGAATCCAAGGGCCGGTGATATTGTCACCGTGACAGTAAGGCTGCTTGAGGAAGGTTATATCCTGAAGGAAGGAAGCCTGAAATACAATAATACGGTCATTGATCAAAGAGACGGGGAGTTCAGGTTCATCATGCCGGATGAAGATGTTGTGCTGACAGCAAGCTTCATCGCAGATAAAAGCGGATTACAGGAGCTTATTGGCCTGTGTGAACTTCTGGCGGCAGATGATTACACAGGGGAAAGCTGGGAGAGTTTTGCAGCGGCCCTGGCAGCTGCCAGGGAAGTATTGGCAAATGAAGAGGCTGATGCAGCCGAAGTAAGATCAGCACGGGAGAATTTGTGGAACGCATACATTAATCTTCAGGAAAAGGAGATACCCGTTGTACCCGTTGATAAGTCTGCACTGCAGGAAGCTTTGGAGAAGGGCAGGATGATTCTTGACAGGATAGATGACTATATTCCTGCTACCGTGGAGGGCCTCAGGGATATCTACGATCGCGGCAGAGCAGTCCTTGAAGATCCTGATGCAACCCAGGAAGAAGTCGATTTGATTACTGACGAGCTGGAAAAGGCAGCTGCAAGAGCGAAAATTAAGCAAACTTCAGTTAAAACAGGAGACTATATGCCGATTATGCTTATGCTCACCTTGTCCATCATGAGCGCTTGTGCACTGGCAGTTCTTTTATGGAAAAAGAGAGTGAATTAGAATAAACTAACTTGGCCGGGCAGTATTGCAGCAACCGGTAAAAAAAGGCAAACAGGAATAAGTTCTTGATTCCTGTTTGCCTTTTTATAACTTCTCTCAGCTTATTGACCGCAGAACAGTGTAATATATTCTTTGGCGGTTTTCAGGTCTTCCAGTGCCTCTCTGGAACCGCAGGGCGGCCGGCATTCACCTTTAAGTACTGATACATAGTTCATGGCCTGCCTTCGCATAGCCGAGATCCTGGGCATGGAAGGACGAATCTTCTCAGGTGTGGAGTTGCCGTTGTCACGCATGATGGTAACAGTGCCGGCCAGCTGACTGGCCAGGGGCTGGGGCAGATCGATTCGGACATAGCCCTTTTCAAAGGCAACAAGAATGGATTCCTCCCAGTCCACTGTGTTGTTGTAAGGAGCCATCTCAATTACTCCGCAGATGCCGCTTATGCTTTCCACCGCCATCAAAACGCCTGATTTATCCGCATAGGTTACCCTGTAGTTCTCGCCAAGGATAAAGCGCATTGCATTTACCTGGTGGATGTAGTAGTTGACAAAGCTGTTATAGAGCCCGGCTGTTTCTTTGTCAAAATAGGGCATTTCAGGTTCCTGCTTTATGGGGGGATAGGGTTCATCGCTGGAAAGAGACGGGCCTGCACCTCCAATCCAGTCGCCCGGAGGCATGGTGATGCGGATATAACGCATTTTTCCGTATTCCTTGGATTCCTTCCACTGGTCGATAAT
>DUOA01000138.1 GCA_012839095.1 Clostridiales bacterium | reverse complement strand
AGGTAATATTGGCTGGATCCTGCAGAAACTCAAGTTTGCCACACATTGACAGGTAAAGCAATATATGCAATAATCTCATTATATCAGCGTTAATTATGAAATGTTTTTCTCTTTTATTTATTTCAGCATTAAAAGACTACGGAGGCGATCTTAGTGATGGAGCTGCGTAAAGACTATACCTATGCACTTGTGGTACCCACCAGCATCGGGGTAAGAATTACTCCGGTGGACGGACAACCGGTTCATTGCAGTGACACTTTTAAAATGCAGGTTACCAGTGCGGAAACCAATGTGGCAAGTATTTCTTCCTATTTAGGGCTGCGAGTTAAGGTGCTTACCAAATTTGTGAAAGACAGCCCTATTTCTGCCTTGATTAAAAGTAATCTGGCCAGCCGCCATATGGAATATGAAGGCTTGGATGTGCCGCAGGGGGGGCCGTGGGGCTATCGCCATCAGTTTAACATAGCCGACAGCGGATTTGGTGTCAGAGGGCCAAGAGTACATAATGACAGAGCTGGTGAAGTAGGTCTGACTCTAAGTGCTGATGACTTCGATCTGGAACGATTGTTCAAGAAAGAAGGAGTGCAAATTCTCCATATTTCCGGTCTGATAGCCGCACTCTCACATGAAACCAGTATATTTTGCCTGGAACTTGCACGCTATGCTAAAAAGCATGGAACCAGAATATCTTTCGACCTTAATCACCGGGCTTCCTTCTGGAAAAATCGGGAAGAAGAATTAAGAGAAATATTTACTGAAATTGCCGGCATCTCTGATATATTAATAGGAAACGAAGAGGATTATCAGCTTTGTCTGGGCATTCAAGGGCCGGAAGCAGGAGGTAAAGCTATCGATTCCGCACTGGACAGTTTCAAAGAAATGATTGGACGTGTCAAAAAAACATTTCCAGATACCACGGTATTTGCAAACACCCTGCGTCAGGTGATCAGTGCCAACACCCACTTATGGGGAGCCATACTTCATGAGGGTGATAACTGGCATGTTGCGGAGCTCCGGGAAATCCATGTACTGGACAGGATAGGCGGCGGTGATGGCTTTGTAGGAGGGCTGCTCTATGGAATCCTAAGGGGCTGGGAACCTGAAAAATGGCTGCAGTTCGGCTGGTCTACCGGTGCTATGGCAACCACCTTCCTGACCGACTATGCTCAGCCGGCAGATGAGGAACAGGTATGGAGCATCTGGCAGGGAAATGCACGGGTGAAAAGATAGCAGGAGCCGAAGAGACAACCAAAAAGCGGGAGTGAATATCAGATGCTGGAAATTTTAAAAGCGGTTCTCTGGGGCATAGTGGAAGGAATTACCGAGTGGCTGCCCATAAGCAGCACCGGTCACATGATATTGCTTGATGAACTAATCCAACTGGATGTAACAGACAGCTTCAGGGAGATGTTTCTTGTAGTAATCCAGTTGGGAGCAATTCTTGCTGTCCTTCTGTTGTACTTCCAGAGGCTTAATCCCTTTTCATCCGGCAAGACAACCCGGCAGAAAAAAGAAACGATGACTCTTTGGTATAAGGTAGTCATTGGGGTGATACCGGCAGCCGTTCTGGGGTTTTTATTTGACGACTGGCTGGACCAGCATCTGTACAACTATATTACGGTTGCAGTTACTCTGATCCTCTATGGAGTGCTGTTTATCATAGCAGAAAACAGAAACAGGAATCGCAGGGCAGTATACGACACCTTGAATGCTCTTTCCTATAAGACTGCCTTTCTGATTGGCATGTTTCAGGTTCTCTCGCTTATTCCCGGTACATCCCGCTCCGGGGCAACAATACTGGGGGCAATACTTCTGGGAACCTCACGTTCTGTTGCTGCAGAATTCTCTTTTTTCCTGTCCATACCGGTAATGTTTGGTGCCAGTGCACTAAAGCTGGTTAAGTTTGGATTTTCTTTTACCGGAATGGAAATTGCCATCCTCTTAACCGGCATGGCAGTGGCGTTTGTTGTCTCGATAGGAGCTATTCGATTTCTGCTGAGCTATGTCAAGCAAAACGATTTCAAAGTTTTCGGTTGGTATCGCATTGTATTGGGTCTCCTGGTGATTATTTATTTCATAGCAGCCGCTTGATAGAAATCAGCATGACAGAATGTATTTTTAATTTGCTGATGCCCATATATATTTTAATTGCAGTACGGAAGTGAGGATGCACAGAATGACAAAGCGGCGGGACAATCATTGCCTGGACAGCAAAAAGCAGCACCAGCCCGATTTACATAATCAGCCTCATGATAAGCATGAACAAGCCTGCTGTTCTGATATCAATGAATGCAGCTGCCATGGTGAAACTTGTATCCATTCAAAGGCCTGCATCACCAGGGTTCCCATATTCAATCATCTGGATGATGAACAGCTGGATGAAATCATAAGTACCACCAGAACAGCGCATTTCAAAAAAGGTGATATTATTTATCATGCCGGACAAGAGTCGGATTCTCTTTATATAGTGAGCAAGGGGAGGATTCGGATTTACCGTCTGTCCGAATCAGGAAGAGAACAGCTGCTGAGAATTTTGCAGCCCGGTGACTTTACAGGAGAACTTGCATTGTTTCGTCGGTCAGTACATGAGTCATTTGCAGAGGCAATGGTTGATACTGATGTATGTATGATTGTCAGGGATGACCTGGAGAAGTTTCTGATGCAATATCCTACAATTGCCTTAAGAATTTTGAATGAGTTTTCCAATCGGCTGGATGAGTCGGAAAAACAGGCAGCCCGTGTAGCTACAGAACGGGTGGAGACACGCATTGCCCTATATCTGCTGGAATGCATGGAGAATCAGGGCACAGGTATGGAAATAACCCTGCCGATGACCCGCAAGGACCTGGCGTCTTATCTGGGCACTACACCGGAAACCATCAGCAGGAAACTTGCCGAATTGGAAACGCTGGGTTATATAAGGCAGATGACAAGCCGGAAAATTCAGATACTGGATATGGATGGTCTGATGATCTCTTAAAAGAAAATACGCACCTGAAAGCGATTCTGACAGCGGGGACATCTGACGGAGAGCTTGCCTGTACGGCGGGGAAGACGAAGTATCGTTCTGCAGCGTGAACATCTCCGGAATCGGTAGGTCCGGCCCTCCCTCAGCCGGCGAAGAAGAAGTTTTGCTTCAGATCTGACAGGATTCCAAAACTTCAGGAAAGCACGGTTCTCCTTTTGCCTGGCATGGATGTTTCTGGAGAGGGAACGAAACAGCGACCAGATGAGAACTGCCCACATAAGCAAATCAAGAATGAAAATGCGAGTAAAAACGTTAACAAAAAATAATATGAAATATATGATAATCAGACCAATGGTAAGTTGATCCATTCCGTATCTTCCATACATAAAACGCATCAATTTGGCTCTTATATTATTCATATCTGTTCACACTCCCTTGTTCTCATCTTACCACCTTGTCTCTTTACCTGCAACACTCTGGAGGTTTATAACAAGCAGTGTTTTTTCTGATAAAATATAAAATAATATTCTATAGCAGTGTGAGACTCAGAGGCGTAGGAGTGCAAAACTATATGGAGACTTAAGAAAGACGGAGATAATAACAAAAAAGAACTAGCAAGGAAAAAGAGGAAATTCAAATATGAAGAAACATGTAATAATCATCGGCGGAGGAGCAGCCGGCATGATTGCAGCCATATCCGCCAGAAGACAGGGAGCATGGGTAACCATTCTGGAACGCAATCCTAGAGTGGGCAAAAAACTTCTGGCTACGGGAAATGGACGGTGCAACTTTACCAACGTCAATGCGGATGCAGAATCCTATAGCGGCAGCAATCCAAAATTTGTTTATGGGGCGTTGGCAGCTTTTTCACCTGAGCAGACAATCCAGTTCTTTGAGGAGCTTGGAATACAGCATAAGATTGAGGAGTACGGCAAAGTTTTTCCCATGTCGGATCAGGCTTCAAGCATTCTGGATGTCTTGCTGCACGAACTGCAACAGTCAGGTGTCAGGATTATCTGCAATGCATTTGTATCAAGTCTTGTCAAAAAGGGGGAAAAATTTCTTATAGGTACGGAAGACGGAAAAATCTACGAGGGGGATCGGGTTATTCTGGCTGCTGGGGGCAAAGCTATGCCATCAAGCGGTTCCGATGGGAACGGCCTGAAGCTGGCAGCAGATCTGGGACATCGAATCACCGGCATATTTCCCGCTTTGGTTCAACTCATGCTGGAAGGACCCTATTTCAAAAGAATAGAGGGTGTAAAATTCAAAGGCAGGGCTGAAGTTATATATAATAAAAAAATAATTGCACAGGACAAAGGTGAAATCCTCTTTACCAATTATGGAATTTCCGGGCCGCCCATATTGCAAATCAGCCGAAAAGCCGGGGAACTTCTAAGTCAAAATAAAGAGCCTATACTAAAAGTGGTACTTATGGATGAAATGAGTATGGATGAGGTAAAGGAGCTTATTATCAGGAGAATAGAATATGCACCTTCAAAAACTGTAGAGTTCAGCTTTGTGGGTTTAATTAACAAACGTCTTATATCTGTTGTATTGATGGAAGCAGGTATTGATGACCTAAAAAGACGTGTGTCAGATTTATCTGCATTGGAAATCGAACATATTGCAGTGCTGCTGACTGACTGGAGATTCAAGATCCGGGGTACCAGGAGCTGGCCCAGTGCACAGATAACTGCAGGCGGTATTGACACCCGTGAAATCAACCCGAATACCATGGAATCCAGACTGGTGAAGGGTTTATATATAGCAGGTGAGATAATGGATATTGACGGCATGTGCGGAGGTTATAATCTGCAGTGGGCCTGGTCCTCAGGTTATCTGGCAGGCCTGCACGCAGCAAATCAGACTTAATTTTTCATTTTTCAGCCGTTTGACAAACTTTTTTATGCTTGTTACACTGGCTATAGGAATATTTGGACAGGGAAGGTGAAATGATGAAGATAATGGTTTTTCTGGCAGATGGATTTGAAGAAGTGGAAGCTCTCACAGTGGTGGATTACCTGAGAAGAATGAATATAGAAGTTGATATGGTGTCTGTCTCAAGGAAAAGAGAAGTCAAAGGCTCGCATTATATCTCTGTATTGGCTGATTTAACAATAGACGACATCCCGGATGCGGGCTTATACGACGGTGTGGTTATACCCGGCGGCTTGCCCGGAGCAACCAATTTGAGGGATAATAACAGGGTTATTGAGTTAGTAAGGGATATGAATAAAGACAAGAAACTGACAGCAGCAATATGTGCCGGACCCATAGTTTTGGAACGGGCCGGAATAATAGAGGGCAGGAAGATAACTTCCTATCCCGGTTTTCAGGATCAATTACCGGGGGCAGACTACCAGGAGCAGGGGGTTGTAAGAGACGGAAGCATAATTACGGCACGAGGGCCTGCATTGGCTGCAGGCTTTGCCATAGAAATTGTCAGATATCTTATCGGGGAGGAAAAAGCCAACCAATTGAAGAAGAACATTCTGTATTCATGATTCCTTGCTTCGATCCCTGACTGATACGTAAGGGCTGCTTTTGATGTAAAAACGGTAGGGAAAATGTATGGCTTCCTCTGCGTATCCTATGTTAATCCGGGTGGTGTTGACAACATCTTCTGCAGGCGGAGTCTCGCCCTTCAGCAGATAGAGTTCTCTGCCGCATAAATCCTGGCCATTGTTTCGACCGGTGATGTTCATAGCCTGACATAGCTTACCCGGTCCATTGGTCAGTCCTATGATTTCCCTCCTGGAACACTCTTCCAATTGTTTCCCATAGCGCAGCACTGCCATTTTTTCCATCCCTTCCACCGGCTCAAGAGCACGGATCAGTACCGCCTGAGGAATATCCTGATCAGCAGCTACTACATTAGCGCAATAGTACATGCCGTAAATCAAATATACATAAGCATATCCCGGGGGACCAAACATTACTTCCGTACGTTTGGTTCTCCTGTTATTATATGAATGGGCAGCTTTGTCCATAGCTCCCATATACGCCTCAGTTTCCACGATTTTTCCGATAAGCCTGCCATGCTCTGAGGAGTGTACCAAATGACAGCCCAAAAGTGCTTTGGCAAGTTCCACTCCTGATTTTGAATAAAAATTTCTGTCAGGTTTTCTCATCCACATCCTCACTTTCTATCCAAGCGGATTCTTATGTTAATAAGCCCGTTCCAGCTAATAATACACATTTTTGGAAGGTTAATCAATGTGATTTCCTTACACCCGGTATCATGTCCGTTTTATCGGCTTCCTGATCAGAAGTCAATCGATCAATAATTTCTACTTTTTTTATCGGAAATATGTTAAACTAATGCTTAATGCTGTTATAACCAGGCTTGGAAGATATAAGTAAGATTTCAATACTAAAACAAAAGGAAGTTATGTGAATGAAGAAAAACGAGTTAAAGGCTTCCATTCTGCTGACTCTGGCAGCAGTAATATGGGGTTTTGCCTTTGTGGCACAAAGAGTTGGGGCCCAATATACAGGCAGCTTTACCTACAACGGAATTCGATTTGCTTTAGGCTCCTTTTCTCTACTTCCGCTCATGCTGATTCAGAGAAAAAAGCAAAACAAGAGCAAAGGCCAAGGCATATGGATAGAAAATTCTGCTGGTGATAATTCTCTCCTCAAGGCAGGAATTCTGGCCGGGTTTCTTCTTTTTGCAGCTGCCGGCCTGCAGCAGATAGGCTTGAAAGATACTTCAGCAGGTAAGGCAGCATTTATAACGGGTTTTTATATTATATTGGTGCCGGCATTTGGGATATTTCTGGGACACAGGACCGGTATTAGGATATGGGCAGCGGCAATTATAGCCATAGCAGGACTATATCTTATCAGTGTGGAGGAGAATTTCACCATTTCCAGAGGTGATTTCCTTGTTTTTCTGTGCTCCTTTTTCTTTTCTGCACATATACTTCTGATCAATCAATATTCACAAAGACTGGATACCCTGAAGCTTTCCTTTGTACAGTACATGACATGCTCTGTATTAAGCCTTATAACAGCACTGTTTGTGGAAGAAATTTCACTGACCGATATATTAAATGCAGCGATACCTATATTATATGGCGGTGTATTTTCAGTTGGAATAGCATATACGCTGCAGGTGGTTGGACAAAGGCATGCAAGAGCCTCCCATGCAGCTATTATAATGAGCCTGGAGTCAGTCTTTGCCTTGGCCGGCGGGATCATCATTCTGAATGAAACCATGAACTGGAAGGGGTATACAGGCTGTATTCTAATGCTGTCCGGAGTCTTGATTTCTCAGTTAGGTGGAAGAAAAGCAATTAATGTTTTGAGTCAGACAAAACGGTATATGAATACTAAGCATGTATGACAGTAATAGAGTTAAAATCAACTGTCAGCAGTGTTCGGATCGGATTGGAGTAAAAAATGTTTGGGTTGACAAATATTCAATTGCTGCTGCTGGCGGCAGCAGCAGTCATAATCGGATTTGGCAAAACGGGAATAACAGGTGCTACTTTACCCGCAGTTGCTATTGTTGCATATATTTTCGGAGGGAAACTGTCGTCAGGGGTCATGCTGACTGCACTAATTTTTGCCGATATTCCTGCCTTATATCATTACAGGAAGCATGGGAAGCTTAAGGATGTACTTCGCCTGCTGCCGCCGGCTGTTGCAGGAATAATACTGGGTACAGTTATTGGCAGTTATTTGAACGACACTTACTTTAAATTCCTGATGGGTCTTATAGTAATTGCCTGTGCAGCCTTGCTGCTCTACAGGGAGGCCTCAAAAAAAGAACTTCAGGTACCTCAAAACCGGTGGCTCCATATATTGGTAGGCATAATGGCTGGGTTTTCCACCATGGTGGGAAATGCAGCAGGCCCGGTAATGAGTGTCTACCTTTTATCCTTATCCTATGACAGACAACGCTTTCTGGGCACTGCTGCCTGGTTCTTTTTCTTTGTAAACCTAATAAAAGTACCCTTCCACGTATTTATATGGGAAACTATTTCCTGGGAAACTGTCAGGTATACATTTTTGATGATTCCTTTCATCCTGTTAGGCGCTATGATTGGCGTATTCTTTATTAAACGGATCAATGAACAAGTATTTAAAAAACTGGTAATTGCTGCAACTATTGTGGCTGCACTCAGGTTGATGATATAGTACTGAATATTATGCCCCGTTTTTCCTGGTAAAAAGATAAGACGAATTATTATGCTGTAATTTATATAAAAGATAAAAGAAGGAAGCAACTGAACTGCTTCCTTTTCTTCAGATATTACCAATTTTATATTTTGAAGTTAAAGCCTGCTATTTCAGCAATGCCTCTTTAGGTGCTTGCGGCAGTCCTGCGAATCCCTTTTCCAAATCCTTATCGGTTGGGATATTATCCACCATGGAACCTTCGTTATAGCTCATGTAGGCCGTCATATCGAAAAAGCCGGTACCGGTTAAGCCAAACAGGATAGTCTTCTTTTCTCCGGTTTCTCTGCAGCGAAGGGCTTCATCTATAGCCGCACGCAAAGCATGAGCTGATTCCGGTGCAGGCAGGGTACCTTCACTTCGCGCAAACATGGTAGCAGCTTCAAACACGCTGGTTTGCTCTACAGCCCGGGCTTCAATATAACCATCATGATATAATTTGGAAACTATTGGGCTCATGCCATGAAAGCGGAGACCGCCGGAGTGGCTGGGCGAGGGAATGTAGCCTGCTCCCAGGGTATACATTTTCAATAACGGGGAAGTCTTGCCGGTATCGCCATAGTCATAAGCATACTTTCCCCTGGTCATGGAGGGGCAGGAGGCCGGTTCCACACCAATAATCCGAACATCTGATCTGCCCTTTATTTTTTCACTGACAAAGGGAGCTATCAAGCCACCGAAGTTGGATCCGCCGCCTATGCAGCCTATAATCATGTCCGGTCTGATATCATACTTCTCACAGGCAATGCGCGTTTCTTCACCTATTATTGTCTGATGCAGCAGGACGTGATCCAATACACTTCCGAGTACATACTTGCAGTTATCCGTCTTTACAGCAGTTTCCAGAGCTTCTGAAATGGCACAGCCTAAAGAACCACCGGTATCAGGGTATTCAGCCAGGATTCTGCGGCCTGCCTCGGTAGTGTCAGAAGGAGAAGGTATCACTTTACCGCCGTAGGTTTCTATAACTGCCTTTCTGTAGGGCTTTTGCTGAGCGGAAACCTTAACCATGTATACAGTCAAATCAATATCAAAATAAGCACAAGCCATAGCCAGTGCAGTGCCCCATTGTCCTGCTCCGGTTTCAGTTGTCAGGTGGGTCAGGCCTTGCTTTTTGGCATAGTAAACCTGGGCAGCTGCAGAATTCAACTTATGGGAACCGGAGGTATTGGTACCTTCAAACTTATAGTAAATCTCAGCCGGTGTATCCAGCAGTTTTTCCAGGCAATAAGCCCGAACAAGGGGAGAGGGACGGTACATTCTGTAAAAATCAAGTAGCTCCTGTGGTATCTCAATAAATTGGTCGGTTGTATTCAGTTCCTGTTCTACCAGTTCTTTGCAGAATACCTGCTCCAATTCCTCTGTGGTACATGGTTCAAAGGTAGCCGGATTCAAAATGGGGTCCGGCAGTTCTTTCATTACTGCTTTCATATTAAACCAGTACCTGGGTATCTCGTCTTCCGATAAATAAATTTTGTAGGGTATTTTGGCCATTTCATTTCATCCTTTCTTAACTTAATTATTTTTATAATTAAAAAGGTCTTTGTCCATACAATAGGACAAAGACCATTATCTCTGCGGTACCACCTAAATTGCGCAAAATACGCCGCTCACTCATACACTGACATGTATGCTTCATTGATAACGGGGGAAGTTCCCGTCCGGCATACTTTCATTCATGATGATTTCAGCCAGGCCCTCATGAGTCCATTCGTCATAAGCTTTATCACCGCAATCCCACCACCTGCGGCTCTCTTTGGATAAAGTTGATTATGCTACTACTCTCAATCAACGGTTTTTTTGCATACGATTAATTGCATTTTATGATAAACGATCATCAGCTGTTTGTCAACATCAAAATTTTATTTTTTTAGCAGCTATTTTATATAATCAGTCTGTGCTTCTTATTTAGATTTCAGATAAAATGAAATACCAGTGGGCAAACTGTTATTTGAATTAATAAGAAAAATATCCATTTTATGATATAATAATGGAAAGCATCCAGGGGGAGAAACATTAAATACCAAACATAAGCAGGTGATTCTATGAATGGAATGTGTGCATATTATGCACTGCCTCATCCACCCTTATTGATACCGGAAATAGGCAGGGGGGAAGAAGCCGCAATCAGGGAAACCACTGAAGCTATGGAACAGGTATCGGATGAAATAGCAGCTATAAAACCGGATACAATTATCTTAATTACACCTCATGGACCCATGTTTCAGGATGCTGTTGCCCTGTCATCTGATAATGAAATCCGGGGAAGCATGATAAGATTCAGAGCGCCGCAGGTGCGTTTTCGAACTGATATTGACCTTGCTTTAACAAAACGCATTATCAGCCTTGCAGAGGAGAACGGAATCAATACAGTGGAAATCTCCGGAAAATCTGCTGAAAGATACGGTGTTCCCTTCGAGTTGGATCACGGGGCCATGGTACCCTTGTATTTTATCAACAGGAAATTTACCGATTACAAACTGGTACACATTACATATGGCTTGTTACCCAAGACACAGTTGTATAAGTTTGGAAAGTACATAAGACGGGCGGTGGAAGAAACAGGAAAACGAGCGGTTTTTATAGCAAGTGGAGATTTGTCGCACAGGCTGACCAAAGACGGTCCCTATGACTACAACCCTTCCGGAGAAATATTCGACAGGGATATCCGCATGTTTTTGGAGAATGGAGATGCCGTCGGTGTATTTGCCATGGACCCCAAACTGGTAGAAGAAGCAGGTGAATGTGCTCTTCGCTCCTATTATGTGCTTTTGGGGACTCTTGACGGATATAAGTTCAGAGGCGAGACTCTCTCCTATCAGGGTAACTTCGGTGTCGGCTATTTAATCATGCGCCTGATCCCGGAAAAAGATTCTAGCGGCAAAGAAGGAGAAACCCTGAACAAAGAAGACTTGCTCGAACAGATTAACAGCAATGCCAGCCGGGAATTTCTTAAGAGAATGAAAGATAAAAATCCATTTGTCAGGCTGGCCGGCGAAAGCTTAATGCATTATATAATCCATGGGGAATATATAAAGATTCCTTCTTATGCCACCCGGGAGATGAGGGAACAAAGGAGAGGAGTATTTGTTTCCCTGAAAAAATATGGGGAACTGCGGGGCTGCATTGGAACCATTCAGCCTGTGACAAGCAATTTGGCTGAGGAAATTATTAGAAATGCAGTGGAAGCAGGTATCCGTGATCCAAGATTTATGCCATTGACAATGGATGAACTGAATGAACTTGACATCTCAGTTGATGTTCTGGCACCGCCGGAAAAAGCGGATCGCAGCCAATTGGATCCTAAAAATTATGGGGTAATTGTACGCAGCGGTTACCGCACCGGCTTATTGCTGCCGAATCTCGAGGGAGTTAATACAGTGGAGGAGCAATTGCGAATAGCACTGCATAAAGCAGGTATCTCACCGGATTCTCCATATACAATAGAAAGATTTAAGGTGATCCGTTACACAGGGGATAAAGATGATTAAGAAGGCTTTGTATTGGAAACAGGATGGAGAGCGGATTCACTGTCTGCTGTGTCCGCATAATTGTCTTATAGCTGAAGGGAAGAGTGGAATATGCTCCGTCAGGGTCAATAAAGAGGGAGTTTTAAAGACGATAAACTATGGTGAAATCGCATCCCTGTCCCTGGATCCTGTTGAAAAGAAACCTTTTTATCACTATAAGCCTGGAAAGAAAATT
>DUOA01000137.1 GCA_012839095.1 Clostridiales bacterium | reverse complement strand
TCCTTCAGGCACAGCTTATATACCTCATCCTCCTGCCAGGCGATGCTGATATTCGGCTCAAGCATGACAGCTGCTTCTTTTTGTTCCATCAGCTGCTGTACAAACGTCTGCAAATCCGCTGTTTTTCGAATTTCTATTACGGTTTTGTCTCTCACGGCGGCCTCTTCCGACTCCATAGGATGCACTTCAAACAGATCCAGCCGCTCGATGATGGTGTTTAGTTCCAATTCCATCAAAAATTGCTTTAATTCAGGTGTCTCAGTTATCACCAAGGGTCTGGACAAAATAGAGCAGTCAATGGGAACATCCCGCCGAATGGCAGCAAGTTCCTTGCTTAGTAGGGCATGCTGCCTGTATATCGTCAGGTTCTCTCTAAGCTTGTTCCTTTTGATGTTTTCAGTGTTTTTCAGCACATTCTCCAAAGTGTCGTATTCCTTCAGCAGGCTGACAGCAGTCTTAGGACCGATACCCGGAACACCGGGGATATTGTCGGAAGAATCACCCATCAGACCCTTCATATCAACCAGCTGCACCGGTTTTAAACCGTATTCTCCGGCTATTTCATCCAAATCGTATCTGTATATATTCGAAATGCCTTTTTTGGTCAACAGAACCTCTGTATGTTCTGATACCAGCTGCAAAGCATCCTTGTCTCCAGTAACCAGGAGAACATGCTGTCCGGTATTGCCGCAGGACTGGGATACAGTACCCATAATATCGTCTGCCTCAAACCCATCCGCTTCATAGATAGGTATGCCCATTTTCACCATTGCTTCCCGAGCCAGTTCAAACTGGGGCACCAACTCCTCCGGTGCCTTCTGACGGGTACCCTTGTATTCAGCATATATCTGATGCCTGAAGGTTGGCGTCTTTTTGTCGAAGGCTACTGCCAGTGAGTAGGGCTGATAGTCCTGAATCAGCTTAAGAAGCATGTTCAAAAACCCGTATACTGCATTGGTGTACACGCCCTTTCTGTTGGACAGAATCGGAATTGCGTAAAATGCTCTGTGCAACAGACTGTTTCCATCTATTACCATTAATGTTTTTTGCATGCTTATACTTCACCTGATCCCTATTAAATACTTGTTTGACCAATTTATGCACTACTACTGTTGTACCTATTTGACTTTATCATATTTTTTCATATTACACAATGCAGCATTTTGCCGCCTTTGAAGTGCCGGAAGAATCTGACCGGTTCTCAAGAAACTCATACTCATCAGGATTAAATGAACTTAAAAAGGTGAAGCTGCGCTTCACCTTTTGGTTTTGAGTATTTTTACTGTCAGCAGCAGCAAGGCCGCCAATGCAGCGCCCAGTGAGTATTTTATAATTCTTGGCATCCCCCGGGCGGAATGATTAGCCAATGCTTCATCGATTGGTTTAACATTATCTGTTGGTAATAATAAACTGCCTTTCTCAGTCGTTGCATCGTCAGCCTTTGCAAAGCCATCCCTGGTTGTTGCATCGTCATCCTTTGCCAAGTCATCCCCTGCAGATATAAGACTTTCAGCATCCGCACCCTCTGCAGACTCTTCGTTCAGTCCGCCGGGTTCGGAATAACTCTCATCCGGGCAATTGGCAAAATCGTTTGGTTCTGCTTCTTCAGAGCCTGCGGTTTCTGCAGTTGCCATTATGTTAGTGTCTGGCCTGGGCTTGTTGTCTGCCATATTTTTCATTGAATCCGGCATCCCTCTTCCTATTAGGAAAATAAGGATTGCTGCAGCCAGAGGAATGGCAATATGCTGCGGCCGTATCAGCAACCTGTGCGGCTTGGAATTTTCCTTCCTGAGCCTGTAAAGAATTCGTTCATGGAGGCCATGAGGCAGTTCCTGTTCGGGCAGATTATTGCATTGCTTTTTGAGCGTTTCCAGTTCCCCCCATATTTGTCTGCATTCCGGGCAATGAGGGAGGTGTTCCTCCAGGATCTGCTGCTGACGCTGTTTCAACAGCTGTTCCTGATAGGCTGCTATATATTTGCCGTATCTGCAATTTCTCAATCCATCCTCCCCCTTTCTGTACAATTACCATCCTTATTACAGAAAAGCAATCTCATACGGAATAGACGGAGCAAGAGGCAAAAGGTTGCAAGAATCCCGGATAATAGTACCAAAATATTAAACAGGCACCTTAGCCTTTCTGTTCATGTTATATGGATGGAACAATCCCTCAGTAGGTTTTAATTCCTGATCAAAATGAATCGTAGCATGATGCATGTACCTGTTATTGATGTAATATCGCAAATCAGTCATAGTTGCCTTAATTCTGCCATTTTCCAGCTTTTCAAAGGATATATGGTACTCTTTCGTAAACTCATGAAAGAAACGGCCAAGCTCCGTATCCATAACCAAATCCCTCATCCAATCATCTGATTGGGTTAAACGGTCCCTCAGCTCTGTCTTGCTGTTAATCATGCTGCATTTTCCTGTTGCTATTTCCTCTTCTCCATAAGCTATAAAATCCCAACTGAAAAAACCATTCATAGATGGCAGTAATACCAGCCGATAAACCGGAAACTCAATGGTACGTACAAGAGCTGAACGAATCCGGACTTTTTGGATCAATCGGAACAGCAAATAGACAGCAAATGCACCTGAACTCAGTATAGTATACAGGGGATTGACTGCATGTAACCAATAAACTGCTGCTGTAGCCGCAATCAGGAAGGGATCAAATGAAAGCATCAGCCCGGTTCCGATTTTTTTGTTCCATATCGGCCAGAGCAGCTTTGCACCGTATGAATTAAATACATCAAGCCCGACATGCGTCAGGCAGCCGATATAAGTCCAGAGAAATATACTCCAAAATCCACTCCCCTGAAACAGCATCTGTATCAAAAATGCCGCTGCTGCTGAAAGAACTGCCATTCCCA
The DNA here is from genome assembly GCA_012839095.1 of Clostridiales bacterium. Classification (GTDB taxonomy): domain Bacteria; phylum Bacillota; class Clostridia; order Caldicoprobacterales; family DTU083; genus DUOA01. The sequence continues at coordinate 41,628 of DUOA01000137.1, read as the reverse complement.
GAAGAGAATGGCTGGCTCCCCTGTGACTTTTCAAGTATGCATAATCTCCCTTATATTGCATTATTATATCCCCGTCCGGTATAACCGATCCGATCAGGCAGCCCAGTGCCATGGGATTGGACAGTACACTTCCGCCGCCGCTGAAGCTGCCGACAGTCATACCGACCAGGGCATGAGTTATTGGGTCCAATGCTTTTTCGCCCCCTGGTTTACATAATAAAAAAACAAAGCCCTTCCAGTATATCACATATGCAAAAGGGTGGGAAGATAAAAAACAGGGAAATAGTTGAATAGTACTTGTTGCATTCTGATTTTTATTATGCTATCATATTTATTGTCGCCGAATGGCAACGAATAGTTCCTAAACAGCGACAAATCCTTTTAGGGATAAATATTTGCCGAAGTGGTGGAACTGGCAGACGCGCTGGACTCAAAATCCAGTGGAGCTCAAACTCCGTGTGGGTTCGAGTCCCACCTTCGGCACCATAAATAAAGGCTTCCAGGGATACGGAAGCCTTTTACATTTTTGTTGTATATCAATTTGTACATCCTTTTTGCCTACTTAAGCGGGAAAATTGCATTGAAAAAAGCTGCAAAAGACTTCAGCATTTGGCTGAAGTCTTTTTACAGCTTTTGATTGCAATGGAATTATTGTCCTATTATTCTTCACTTTCCTCTTCCAGTACTCTGTGCCCTTTCCTGCGATCCAAAATATCTTCCAGCTGAGGCGGGAACAGAGGCAGGTTGAATATATCATCGCAAACCGACTCAGCAAACTCTTCACACGGAGGAATTTCACAGAAACCGAACGATGGAATCAACAGCTCAACCTTGGCAACAATCTTGAGGATTATGGTTATACAAACATCAACATTAAATCTGAAGGTTTCCCCGGGTATAAATCTCCCTGCTACACAAACTGCATTCACAATGCTTTCCAGTTGGAAGGGGATTACGGACTCATCGGGTACGTAAAGGATAACATCCTTGGGTATTGTTATTTCAGCTTTTCCGCTGCCCTGCCTGCCCTCACAGTCTTCAAAAACAACCTCTATGGGAATCTCCACCTTGGTTCGAACCCGGGCAAAATTCGGACGATCAGGGAGCCGGTCTATGCGGGTGCCAACCAATTTTCCCTTTGTGGTAGTGCTTCTGCAGCTGACAAACATAAGCGGCGGTACAAAATTGGTGCGGCTCTTGCTAACCTCGGTCAGCACAATTCTCACATCTTCCAGCGTCTCCTGCTGCAGACAGGAATCATATACCTTGTTCACCTGAACGCAGACCTTCTCGTGTATCTTCCTTAACCCGTCAAAGCCGATTCTTCCAGGACAACGAGGATTACCTTCATTCTTATAGGAATAAAAAGACATCAATAAACCTCCTTTTCCGAATGGAATAGTAATAGAGTCATATTCTCAATAGCATGATATGTTCCAGGAAGCCTGATTGTGTCACTCCCAGTGATAATCTGACCGGATTTTTCATATGTTATAGTAAAATCTGGGTACAGGGAGTGATTCAATATGACCCTTCCCGACATTTCCTGCCTGGTGGAAGAAAGTCTGGGCATACAGTGGTATTTTACACTTTCAGAACAGCAGATTATGGAATACAGCCGTAGAGATAAAGGAAGCTGGTCTGAACCAAAGCAGGTTGCCACCCGTCCCGTAAAGCTTTTCAGTGCAACCATTGACAGAAATGACAAGCTTTGCCTTGTTGCTTATAATACTTCCAAGCAGCTTATGTATTATGAATGGGACGGGCAGCAATGGTATCAAAGGCAGCTGTATCAAATAAGCTCCCGGTTTGAAAACATAACCCGCCTGGAGCTGCTGAATGGCAGCAACTGTCTTCACCTGTTTTACTATATTGAAAATGCATTGAAAAGAGCACATGAATCACTGATTCATTCATATCTGGATGATACGGGCTGGCACAGCAATGTGCTGATGAATTTCCTGACTGATCAGTCGGTGACACCTCAGTTGATTCAGAATGATGCAAAAGGCAATCTGTTCTGCGTATATACCAGGATTATCAGGAATCAGACCCGCTGCTCCTTTATTTACTTTGAAAATGCAAAAGCAGCCTGGTCCAAGCCCTCCACACTTTTTCAAAAACCCGGCATCTGCAGGGATTTTGCCGGTTTGGCAGATTCCTCCGGTCATCTGCATATGGTGTGGGTGGAGGAAGCAGGTTCCGTATATCAGCTGAATTACAAAAAGATCGAGCCCGCGGCTGTCACAGGTGCCCTGCCTGGTACGGTTTGTATTTTTGATGGAACAGTTCCCATATACAGTCCTTCCCTTTACATTGGGAAAGAACTTCATTGTTTTTGGGTTCAGGAAAAGAAGGGAATGGTCAGCCGTAGTGATTCCATTGGTAGAACATGGGAAAAACCTCTGCTGTTATTCGAAGGTTCCCTTACTGCATATAGAAGGGTCTCTGTATCTTTGGATGGGATGACACGAATCAGGACAGAAATCGGAGATGGTTATCCGGAGTTTGGATGGACCTTGCAGATTCTTTTATCAGAAGATAAGTCTGGATTAGATAAAAAAGAAATACAGAAACAAGGGGCAGATCTTCAGATGGAAAAGCCATTGCAGGCTTCTTCTCTGCCGATAAAAGAGCTCAATGCAAGGATGGATGCCATTCATAAGGAAATCGATACATTGAACAGGCAGCTGGATGAGCTGCATACCGCTCTCTATCAGCTGCAGGATTACATCAGGCAAAAGGACAGAAGTGCATTTCATGTAGAGGCTCAGATTCGTAAGCTCAGCTTTGAACTGGAGCAGATCAGATCTATGAGAGCCGGTGCCGTGAGGGCAGGGACAGAACAACATTCATTAAAGGAAAACAATGACAAGGCAAAACAGGATGCAAGCATCGAACAGGAATCAGAAGAAACAGGAAAACCGTTAAAAAACGTTGATACCGGCAGCGGTGAAATACTCCTGGGAAATGTAAGCATCCTGATAAACCCTGATGAACATCCGGAGGAGGATTAGAAGGAGGATGTCAGTGCCCGGAGTCTGATTTGAAAAGAAAGGCGTCCAAATATTTCAGCAGGTCCTCTATGCCATGTTTGGTTACAGCAGAAGCAGGCAAGACAGGCACATCGCCGGAAAACCCTAACTGCTCCCGTAGTTTCATTGCCTGCGGCCTAATTCTGGTCTTACCCAGTTTATCGGCCTTGGAAGCCGCCAGAATAACCGGAATCCGGTAGTATTGGATCCATTCGGCCATTTGTCTGTCTTCTGCAGTAGGGCTGTGTCTGATATCCACTATCATTATGATGCAGTTCAGCGGGGAAGCCTTAGTGAAGTATTCATTCATCATGATTCCCCACTTTTCCTTTTCTGCCTTGGATACACGAGCGAACCCATACCCAGGCAGGTCAACCAAATAAAAACTGTCGTTGATGCGAAAAAAATTAATCAGCCTGGTTTTTCCGGGTTGACCGCTTACTCTGGCCAACTTATTATGATTGGTCATGGCATTTATGAGAGAGGATTTTCCTACATTGGACTTCCCCACCATTGCAATGTGAGGAAGTCCATCCTGCGGATAACCGGCAGCGTTGACCGCGCTGGTTACAAATTCAGCCTTCAATATCTCCATTCATCTGCCCCCTTAAGCCGGTTCCGGCAGCCTTACAAGTGCATGTGACAGCACCTCATCCATTGTTTCCACAGGAACAACTTCCACTTTCCTCTTAATATTATCAGGAATTTCATCCAGATCCCTGCTGTTTTCACTGGGAATGAGAACCTTCTTTATTCCTGCCCGATGTGCAGCCAGGATTTTCTCTTTTAATCCGCCGACGGGAAGTATCCTGCCCCGCAGGGTTATCTCACCTGTCATGGCCACATCTCCCCGGGCAGGAATTTTTGTCAGGGCAGATATGACTGCAGTAGTCATGGTTATGCCTGCAGAAGGCCCATCCTTCGGTATAGCACCTTCCGGTATATGGATGTGAATATCCGTTTTCTCATGAAAGTCTTCCGGCAGGCCAAACTCCGCACTTCTGGAACGTATATAGCTGAATCCGGCTCTGGCGGATTCCTTCATAATATCGCCCAAATGACCGGTCAGTACCAGTTTTCCTGTACCGATCATAGGCGTTACTTCTATGGATAGTGTGTCTCCGCCTACCGATGTCCAGGCCAGGCCTGTTACCATTCCGATTTCATTATTGTCGGCAGCCTTGTCATAATGAAAACGGGGAGCACCCAGATATCTGCTTAGGTTACCGGCGGTAATCCTGACACCGGACTTTTTGGTCTCCAGAATTTTCCTTGCAGCCCGGCGGCAGATGGTTGCAATCTGCCTTTCCAGATTACGGACCCCCGCCTCACGGGTGTAATAATTGATGATATCACCTATGACCGGATTGGATATAACCAGGCCTTTTTCAGGAATGCCGTGTTCCTTCATCTGTTTTGGTATTAAATACATGGATGCAATATTCCGTTTTTCCTCTTCCGTATAGCCGGATATCTGAATGACTTCCATTCTGTCAAGCAGCGGACGCGGAATGGTATCCAGGGTGTTAGCAGTAGTAATAAACATTACTTTGGAGAGATCAAAAGGCAGCTCCAGATAGTGATCCCTGAAGGCAAAATTCTGCTCTGCATCCAGTACTTCCAGCAGGGCGGATGCCGGATCGCCCCTGAAATCACTGCTCATCTTATCGATTTCATCCAGCAGGAATACTGGATTTTTTGAACCTGCCTGCTTCATGGAAGCAATTATTCTGCCGGGGATGGCGCCTACATAAGTACGGCGGTGTCCCCTAATTTCCGCCTCATCCCGCACACCTCCCACCGACATTCGGACGAACTTCCGGTTAAGGGAACGGGCAACGGATTTGGCTATGGAGGTCTTCCCCACACCAGGAGGCCCCACAAAACAAAGAATCGGCCCCTTCATGTTTTTTGTCAGCTGCCGCACTGCTAAATATTCAATAACCCGTTCTTTCACTTTTTCCAGACCATAGTGATCCTCATCCAGTATGCGAGCTGCATTCTTTAAATCCATATTGTCTTCCGTTTCTTCATTCCAGGGCAGATCCAGAATCCAGTCCAGGTAGGTTCGTATGACGGAACCTTCCGCCGAGCCCGGGCCCATTTTTGAAAGACGATTCAGTTCTCTGATAGCTTTCTCATGTGCTTCTTCCGGCAATTCAGCCTTTTCTATTTTTTCCTCATATTCCTCTATCTCACCGGCTAAACCGTCACTTTCTCCCAACTCCTTCTGAATTGCCTTCAGCTGTTCCCTTAAATAATATTCCCGCTGTACCTTGTCTATTTGCTTTCTGACCCTCAGATTGATCTTATTCTCGATCTCCAGTATTTCAATTTCCCGTATCAGAATATCGTAGAGAGTCTCCAGTCTTTCCACAGGATGAAAGGCTTCCAATACCTTCTGCTTATCCTCGGAACGAACAAGGATATTGGCGGCAATCACATCAGCCAAACGGCCGGGATCCTCCAGTGAGTTGACCGTAAGCAAAGTCTCCGGAGAAATCTTATTGCTAAGCTTTACATATTGTTCAAAGCTGGTTAGCACAGATCTGGAGATTGCTTCCATCTGCAGTTCGATTTCAGCATCATCATACTCTATCGGTGTAACCAAATCCACTTCAAAATAGGGCTCTTCTTCAATGAATTCCAGTATTCTTCCTCTTTCAAGACCTTCTACCAGAACGCGGATTGTTTCTCCGGGCAGCTTTAGCAGCTGTTTTATCTTTGAGATCGTCCCTACCTCAAAAATATCATCAACTTCGGGTTCGTCAATTCTTGTATCCTTCTGGGTGACCAGGAAAATTTCCTGATCGTTTAACATGGCCGCTTCCAGTGCAGCAATGGAACGGGCACGTCCAACATCAAAATGTAAAACCATATAGGGAAAAACTGTCAAACCTCGCAAAGGCAGCAATGGCAGCCTCTTTACCGGTTTTTCGTTCATTCAGGTATTCACTCCTTGCAGTTTACAGTACATATTACCTTGTACATTGCCATACCATTATACCGAATTTTACTAATATGTGCAATCATACCCTTTTTTGCGGGAACCGGAAGCAGCCAGTATATCGGTTTCCGGTATCACAGAAGAAGCAGAAAGCTTTTCATTTGAATGATGAAGAGATATATGGATTGCCTCTTCCACCCTTTTAATCGGAATCACCTGAACTCTGCTTTTTGAAAAGGTTTCCTGCCAGTTCTCCGCAGGTATCAAAACTCGCTCAGCACCTGCCTGTGCAGCTGCCTCAATTTTTGAAGGCACACCGCCTACCGGTCTGACATCACCCCGGATGGAAACCTCACCTGTCACAGCTGTCTTATTATCTGCCGGTATTCCCGATATAGCCGAATAGACAGCCAGTAAAATGGCGATACCGGCAGAAGGTCCGTCTATGGGTATACCGCCCGGAAAGTTTATATGAATATCATAGTCTTTAGGCTCTAATTGCAGACACCTGCGTATGACAGTCATTACATTATCCACCGAACTTCTGGCATTGCTCCTTCTTCTCACCTTCTTACCCCCGCCTCCTATTTCCTCCTCATCAACAATACCGGTAACGGTTGCCACTCCTTTTCCCCTGGCTGCCTTAACAGCTGAAGCTTCAATATCCATGACAACACCAAGATTCGGCCCATATATAGCCAGTCCGTTTACACAGCCCACCTGGGGTCTGTCCCCGACCATTTTTGCAGGTCTGGGAGAGTAATCGCCATTGTTGATTACCCATTCCACATCCTCTTTAGAGATATGATTTCTCTCATCAGAAAGGGCAATGCCGCCGGCCATTTGTATAATATTAACCGCATCCCGGCCGTTGTCGGCATACATGCTGACGACTGCTGCTGCACTTTTTTCAATATGAAACCCGCCTTTTTGAGCTGCTCTCTCTGCAATCCAACCAATTTCTTCCTTAAGCAGAGGACGAAAAAAAACCTCCAGACAACGTGAACGGATAGCCGGTGGTATTTCGGACGGACTTCTGGTAGTAGCCCCAACCAACCTGAAGTCAGCCGGAAGGCCGTTTTGAAAAACATCATGTATATGTGCCGGAATATTTCTGTCCTGTGAATTGTAGTATGCACTTTCCAGGAATACCTTGCGATCCTCCAGGATCTTCAGCAGCTTGTTCATCTGTATAGGATGCAGTTCGCCAATTTCATCCAGAAACAGCACACCGCCATGTGCCTTGGTAACAGCCCCGGGCTTGGGCTGGGGAATACCTGCAACTCCCAGTGGACCCGCTCCCTGATAGATAGGATCATGAACGGATCCAATTAGGGGATCGGCAATACTGCGCTCATCAAATCTAACTGAAGTGGCATCCATTTCAATAAATTTGGCATTTTTCCTGAAGGGAGAACGAGGATTCTTCTTTGCTTCTTCCAATACCAGCCTGGCTGCGCAGGTCTTTCCTATCCCCGGCGGGCCGTATATAATAACATGCTGCGGATTGGGCCCGCATAATGCTGCCTTCAGGGCCTTAATGCCGCTCTCCTGGCCGATAATATCCTGAAAGGTCTTCGGACGAGTCTTTTCCGACAAAGGTTCACTCAAAGAGATCTCCCGTAATCGCTGCAATTTTTCCAATTCAATTCTTGATTCCTTTTCCACAGCCGCTTTGTTCCCCTGCTGCCCTCGCAGTAAATTTAAAAAATACAGTCCAATCACAACAGCAAAAAAGAACTGTATTATTATAATGATCTCACTCACTATCCGTTACCTGCCTTTCCACCTTTTTATCATAGCCGCCATAAAATATTATGCGGTATGGAAAGAGTTTTTATCCAGAAAGCAAGGGAGGGAAGGAATCAAAAAAAGAAGAGCAAATTGCCCTTCTTTTCATGCATGCACTATTGTATAGTTTTAAATCAGGATGCTGTTTCCTTCTTTTCTTTAGGCTTTTTTGCTGATTTTCTCGGCTTTTGACTATCAGCAATAATCAGCATGGGTTCCTGACGATTCAAAATGGTGTCTTTTGTGATTACACATTTTTCTATATCATCCCGGGAAGGAATTTCATACATGACATTAAGCATGATATCCTCCAGAATAGCCCTCAGCCCCCTCGCACCGGTTTTACGCTCGATAGCTTTTTGGGCAATAAGTCCCAGGGCTTCCTCGTCAAATTCCAGTATCACCCCGTCCATCTCAAAGAGCTTTTGATACTGCTTAACCAAAGCGTTCTTAGGCTCTTTGAGAATCTTTACAAGAGCATCCTCATCGAGGGCATTGAGGGTGGCCACGATGGGCAGTCTGCCTACAAATTCAGGAATGAGCCCATACTTCAGCAGATCCTCGGGTAGAATCTTTTGAAGGATCTCGCCTATATCCTGGCTGGATTTACTGCGGATATCCGCCCCGAATCCAATGGATCTTTTCCCGGTTCGATTCTGTATTATCTTGTCTATACCGTCAAAGGCTCCTCCGCAGATAAACAACACATTCGTTGTATCAATCTGAATAAACTCCTGATGAGGATGCTTGCGTCCGCCCTGAGGCGGAACACTGGCGACGGTTCCCTCCAGGATTTTAAGCAGCGCCTGCTGTACCCCTTCTCCGGAAACATCCCTTGTAATGGAAGGATTCTCAGATTTTCTGGCTATCTTGTCTATTTCATCAATGTATATAATCCCTTTTTCGGCTCTTTCAATATCATAATCAGCAGCCTGAATCAGCTTAAGCAGAATATTCTCCACATCTTCTCCCACATATCCTGCTTCTGTAAGCGATGTAGCATCTGCTACTGCAAAGGGTACGTTCAGTATTTTTGCCAGAGTCTGTGCCAGCAGGGTTTTTCCGGAACCTGTAGGCCCCAGCATGACAATGTTGCTCTTTTGTAATTCCACATCGTCATTTCTTATGTCACTGTTTATGCGCTTGTAATGATTGTATACCGCAACGGCCAGAATTTTTTTTGCATGCTCCTGACCGATAACATACTGATCCAATATCTGCTTTATTTCCGATGGTTTTGGAATATCCTTCAATTCCAGCTCGGAAGCATCTTCAAATTCTTCTTCTATAATTTCCTGGCATAAATCTATACATTCATCGCAGATATAAACTCCAGGGCCGGCAACAAGACGTCTTACCTGGTCCTGGGTTTTACCGCAAAAAGAGCATTTAAGCTGCTTCTTGTCCTCATATCTTGCCATTTCTTCACCTCTAATCAACTATTTGCGGGGAAAAATAACCTCGTCAATCAGACCATATTCCTTAGCTTCCTGAGCAGACATAAAATTATCCCGGTCAGTGTCTCTTTCTATCTTCTCCAATGGCTGGCCTGTCCTTTCAGCCAGGATTGTATTCAGGGTCTTTTTCATTTTTAGAATATGTTCTGCATGGATTGCAATATCGGAGGCCTGCCCCCGGGTTCCCCCCATAGGCTGATGAATCATAATTTCACTATTGGGAAGAGCAAACCGCTTTCCCTTGGTACCTGCAGCAAGCAGGAATGCTCCCATGGAAGCAGCCATACCGATACAAATGGTAGAAACATCACACTTAATATATTGCATGGTATCATAAATAGCAAAGCCGGAAGATATGGAACCTCCAGGGCTATTTATGTAAAGCTTGATTTCTTTGTCGGGATCCTCGGATTCGAGGAACAAAAGCTGTGCAACAACCAGGCTGGCTGTTACATCGTTGACCTCTTCACCTAAAAATACAATTCTTTCCTTCAGCAAACGGGAGAATATATCATAGGATCTTTCCCCCCGGTTAGTCTGTTCAACAACAATCGGCACGAGACTCATAAAAACTCCTCCTTACTCATTGTTCGACTGTTCTTCTACCCCTTCAGTCTGCTGCTTCTCAGCCTCTGCCTGGTCCGGTTCCCGGTGTTCATGGCCGTGATCGTGTTCAGCGGCGGAAGCATCGGTTTTGTCTTCCTCCGGCTCAACCATTACTGCCGATTCCAACAGAAAATCAATGGTTTTTTGAACCAGGACGCTGTCATCCATATATTCGGAGTTGGCAGCAAAAGTCTTCTTAATTTCCTCGACATCCCTCTGATACTGTTTTGCCAGTTTTTGGTATTCCTTTTCCCGATCTTCATCGGTTACAGTAATATCCTCTGCTTTGGTAACAGCCTCCAGCACCAGCCTGGTCTTAACTCTATTGTATGCATTATCTCTGTATTGTGCCCTGAATTCCTCCAGCGATGTATTACTCATCTCCAGATAATTTTGGAGACTAAGTCCGCTGTAGCGCATGCGCATTTCCATATCCTGCACAAGGCTGTCAATCTCATTTTCTATCATAACGTCCGGAATGTCAACTGTGGCATTTTCTGTTATTTTGGACAGGAGCTGATTTTCCATCTGACTCCTGGCATTTTGCTCGGCACTTTCCACAAGTTTTCTTTTAAGGTCCGCCTTATATTCTTCCAGCGATGAAAATTCACTGACATCCTTGGCGAATTCATCGTCCAAAGCAGGCAGTTCCTTTTCTTTGATTTCATGTATTTTAACATGGAAAACTGCTTCTTTGCCTTTGAGTTCCTCTGCATGATAATCCTCGGGAAAAGTTACGGTAATATCCTTCTCTTCCTCGAGACTCAGACCTGTAAGCTGCTCTTCGAAGCCGGGTATAAAGCGGCCGGAACCAATCTCCAAAGTCTGTTTTTCAGCAGTGCCGCCATCAAAGGCCTCGCCGTCTATGGTGCCTGCATAATCCAAGGTAACCAGATCTCCGTTTTGTATGCTGCGATCTTCTATATTAATCCAACGGGCATTGTCTTCCCGGATATGCTCCAGTTGATGTTCCACATCGTGGTCCGATACAGTATACTCAACTTTCTCTACTTCTATGCCCTTGTACTGTCCAAGCTGTACTTCAGGTTTTACATCGACGTCAGCAGTCAGAATCAACTGCTGGCCATCCCCGATCTGAACAATATCCACATCCGGCATGGCAACCGGTTCAATGCCGGTTTCCTTAACCGCTTCATCATATACCTTGGGAAATACTTCATTTATAGCATCCTCATAAAAAATAGCCTCACCATAGTATCTTTCGATTATCTTTCTGGGGGCTTTCCCTTTGCGGAACCCGGGAATGGTTATTCCTTTACGGTTTTTTATATAAGATTTTTGCATTCCCTCTTCAAATGTTTCCGGGTCTACGTGGATTTCCAATCTTACCTTTTTGCTCTCCAGGATCTCTTTAGTAACCTTCACCAATATGTCCTCCTTAATTATCCGTCAGAAGCTAGCTGTTATTCATTGTCCTTCAGTAATATATCATAACCCGGTTCCGGGTATCTCTAACCTGTTAACATGCAAATAACAGATAACGGATACAAAAATTCCTAAGGTGTATCTTAACACACTTGATAATTGATTGCAATAGCGCCGATAAGACATTTTTATTGCCCTTTTGCTCCATACTGTTATATAATAGTAGAAATTCATTTCATATAGTTCGGTTAGCCATTATACAGCCGACAATAAACCCTGAAAGGAAGGTTTCTTATGACTGGACTGCTTAAGAACAAAACCATATTGATTATGGGGGCAGCAAACAAATGGAGTATAGCATGGGGCATAGCAGAGTCCTGCGCCGGAGCAGGAGCCAGGCTGATTCTCACCTATCAGAACGAGAGAGCCAGGGCCGGTATTGAACAGCTGGCTTCCGGTATCCCGGATGTTTCCCTGTATCCCTGCGATGTAAGCTCCGACGAGGAAATCAGCCGGTTATTCCAGTCCATTCAGACTGATCATGGCATTCTTCACGGACTTGTCCACTCGGTGGCTTTTGCCAAAGGTTCTGAGCTTGGCGGAAAATACTACGATACTTCCCGTGAAGGATATCTTTTGGCTCAAAACATCAGCTCCTACTCTCTGGCGGCTGTTTCCAGAGAAGCGAGACCCCTGATGACAGAAGGGGGCAGTATCCTGACTCTGACCTACCTGGGTGCCGAACGTGCAGTCAGGAACTATAATGTTATGGGTGTTGCCAAAGCAGCATTGGAAGCTTCTGTCCGATACCTGGCCAACGACCTGGGTCCTGAAGGAATCCGGGTAAATTCCATTTCCGCTGGTCCGATTAAGACGGTATCTGCCAAAGGAGTAAAGGATTTCAACTCTGTTCTCAGCCTGTATGAAGAGAAAGCCCCTCTCCGCAGAACTGTAAATCAGCAGGAAGTCGGAGACACGGCCCTCTTTCTGTTAAGCCATCTTTCACGGGGAATAACCGGAGAAAATATTCATGTTGATGCCGGATATCATATAATAGGTTATTGAAGGCTGTCGTCTCGTTTCTCGTCAAAATTCCATATTATCTACAAAGATGTTTTGAAAATCCAGTCTGGTAGACAGCTCGATATATCTGGTGGATTTTTTTATCTGCTCAGCAGCGTCCATAAAACCAACGGACTTCATCACCATTTTTGCTCCGGTCAGTGCGGCATTTCCCACGGGTACAACTTTTCCCTTTAATTCCGCAGGCAGCAGCCCTATTATCATGGCATGATCATGGTTGATGTAGTTGCCGAATCCACCGGCAAGGTATACCTTTTGTATATCGTCAAATTCAACTTGCATCTCCTGCATAAGTATTTGTATACCTGCAGCAATAGCTGCTTTCGCCAACTGGATTTCCCGGACATCCTTTTGTGTTATAAATATCTCGTTGCCGGCCCCTTCTTCCTTTGCAGCTATTAAAAAAGAAGGTTTTCCATTATATTCGCCTATTCTCAATGCCAGTTCAGGGGCCAGAAACTCGGATGCTTCATCAGCCGACAGAAGACGGCCGTAAGAGTCAATCAATCCCTTATTGATCATATGGGCTACCACGTCCACAATCCCCGAACCGCAAATACCGATTGCCGGCTGGTCCCCTATTGTGGTATAGGATACACCATTTTCGTTCAGTTCAATTTTATTGACAGCGCCTCGTACTCCACCTATGCCGCACTGTATATGTGCTCCTTCCAGAGCCGGTCCGGCTGCAGTGGCACATGCCAGCAGTCCCTCCTTGTTTCCCAGGGCAATCTCACCGTTGGTACCTATGTCCACCAACAGCGAATATCCTGATTCCTCCAGCATGTCAGTAGCCAATATGCATGCGACTGTATCAGCCCCTATATAGCTTGCAATCATTGGCAGAGATGTAATAACTGCATTTGGATTTATATTCAGTCCCAGATCCCTGCTTTGGATATTAGGTAAGCTGGTGACCACCGGCTGAAAGGGAACAGAGGCTATGTTTTCCACAGGCAGACCTGCAAGCAGATGAATCATTACAGTATTCCCCACAAAATTAACATGATAAATATTCTCTGCTGAAATATTATATTTTTGTTCAAAAAAATCAAACATTGTATTCAGGCTTTCCAAAACAGTCTGCTGCAGCTTTTTTAGCCCATCTTTATTTTCTATTGTATGACTTATACGGGATATAACGTCATCCCCGTACATCTTTTGCGGATTCAAAGTGGAATAAATGGCGATTTCATCGCCGGTGCACAAATCAATGAGTGTGCCCACGATAGTCGTAGTACCAATATCCACGGCCACACCATAACAGCATTTGGTGGTGTCACCGCTTTCCACTCCAATCACTGTATTTCCATTAAGTACTGCAGTTACCTTGTACCCATTCTTCTCCATAATTTCAGGAAGCAGCTGCACAAGAGACAGATCCGATATCTCCCCCCTGCCCAGAGCACGTAAGAGACGATCCGCATCACTGGTCTGATCCTCTATGGATGGTTTGGGAAGGTCCAGGTAGATCTTCTGAATACATGGCTGCAAGGTCACCTCATAATCCCCGCTGGTCAGAATATTGGCTTCCGTATTCCACATATCAGGTATTTCTACCGTCATTTCCTCTTCCATCATGGTCTTGCAGGCCAGCCGCCAGCCTTTTTCCCATTCATCCAGTGTGATTCCCCGCATTCCCGGATAAGGCCGGCCTAATGTTTTTTCACCCTCCAGAATTCGAACACGACATTTGCCGCATACTCCTTTCCCGCCGCAGGGTGAAGCTAGGCGGTTGCCCTTTTCCCTCAAGTAGTCCAGCAGATTCTCACCGTGTCTCACTTCTGTCTTTTGTGTGTTCATAATTTATTCCCCTTTTTTCTCTTCTGATTTTTGTTGCATGCCATCCGAATCACGGATAATGTTTTATCAACCATTTCCAGTTCTGTTAATCCATTTTCCTGTATATCTATTTTTGCCTGGCTGCCATATTGTGCAAACTTTTCAGGCTCCTCCAGAAAACTCTGCAAGGCGGTTCGCAAATCAAATACGTTGTCCGGCCTTACCAGATATCCATTTCGCTCGTGAACTATCCACTCAGGAATACCTCCTACTGCTGTTGCTATAACCGGCAATCCTGCTGCCATGGCTTCGATAACCGCCATGCCAAGCCCTTCGGATAAGGTAGGCAAAACGAATAAGTCAAAAGCAGCATAATAATCCTGCATATTTGATACCCTGCCTGTAAAAACAGTCTGTGGAGCAATTCCCAGGGAATCTGCCAAGTCCCGCAGCCTGGATTCTTCCGGTCCCGTTCCTGTAATCATCAGTCTGACATGGGGAAAAATCGGAATTATGCCTGCTGCTGCCCTTAACAGTATACCTGTACCCTTCGACGGAATAAGTCTGGATGCTGTTCCTATCAGAATGCAGTTCTCATCAATATTGTATTTTACTCTTACATACTTCCTGTCACCTGCTTGCCAAGCCGGAAGGGAGTTATAAATCACATGCAATTTTTCCTGCGGCACTCCCGCCTCTTCCAGCATGTTTTTTTTCAGGGCGCGGGATACGCATATAATTCCATCAGTCTTCCTGCCCATCCAGCCTTCAAAAGCGGCAATAAGCCATTTTTCAAATTTACTTCGTTTATATGCAGTAAAATTATGTACAGTATACAGCATTGGCACACCTGAAATCCAGCCGGCTAACCTTCCTGTGAAGCCGGCCCTGAAACCATGGCAATGTATAATATCCGGTTTTGTCTTCCGAATCAGGGAAATTATCCGGATAATACGTATGCAGTCAGTAAAAGGATTGATTCTTCCCGGGAGAAAGAAGGGAATCACCAAAACCCCTGCATCCAAAAGCTCTGCCCTGCTTTCCCCGGAAAATTCACCCAGGGCAGTTACCTCTGCGCCTCTCCCGGCCATCCCCTTGACCAAAGTGATATAATGCTCCTTCATTCCGCCTTCGGCAGCTCTTATGATTTCCATTATCTTCATCCGGATTGCTCCTTCCGCAGCTGCCTGACTTCCCGCTGATTCAGCCGGTTAATGACAATCATCAGCAGGGGCGGTACAAGATAGATCATGGATGTACCTGCTGCGACAATGCCGGAATCATTAGTAAGCAAGGCTATGATGCATCCTGCCACTCCTGAAGCGATCCCTCTCACAAAAAATGGATACTTCTCCGCAGTTTCTCTGAGCAGTCCTACCGGACGAAAAAGCAGTAATACCATGGTTAACAAGGATAATAGAAAAACCCGGGTCCAGATAGTATAGCGGAACAATCTGATATTCATATCAATTTTCCGCCTGGCTATATGAAAAAGCTCAAACATACCGTTTTTTCGTATCAATGATACGGTCTGCCCCATATGCGATTGACTGTCAATGGCACGGCTGCTGTCAAACATGAAAAGCACTATGATAAATGCAGCCGCAGCCACACCAACTATCAATATATGCTTAATACTAATTTTACCTTTACGGCTCAGGATAATAAAAGAAGCCGCTGCAAACAGCATGGAAACCGCCCCACCTACATTGGCTCCCAGCCCCGGATGGGCAACAACCAAAAGGGAAACAGCAAATAAAGGCAGGGATAGCCAGACTGTGCCTGAACTGCTCTTCCTGCCCAACAGCTCGCATGCAGCACCAATTCCTGTACATACCGCTCCTATAAAAATACCCATATACTCGTTTCCCATGCCGTAATACCTGGCTCCGCTTATGATATCATAACCCAAAGGCGAGCCTGCAATCAGGCGGCCTCCGATAAATTGATCCCCCGCAATAAATGCAGCCGTTGTCAGGCATATTATCCCTATTGCTGATATTGTACGCCTTTTTACCATAGACACCAGCACGGTTATAATAAGTGCCAGCGCCCAGGACAATAGGAAACACCCGACAAATGCAGAACGGTGAAAAAGAGGGAGAAACAGGTAAGAAACGGGGACAGCCATTATAAATATCAGAAAACCGGATGCGTAATCAAGAAACTGGCTGAAGCAGAATATACTCAGCAAGGATGCTGCAAGCAGGAAAATCAACACGGTTACATAGCTTCTCAGCAGAGGAGTGCGTTGGTTGTTGATTTCCTTAAGCCTTATATTGTATTTCAGAAGTTCTTCCGGTTCCATGACTTTCCGGGAGGAATAAATCCTTGCTCCCAGCTGGCCTCCATAGTGCGGGATCCCATAGAAGTTCAGTATTGTTGCGCCTATATCCAGATTGGTTACAATACCGTCTCTTTGCGTAGAGGCAGACGACAAAAGACTTTTTGTATAACCTGCACCGGCAATGATTACCGGTGTCAGCCTGTTGTTTTCAGCCAAATCCCTTGCAGGTCCCAGCGGCGTAACAATCAGTATTCGATCCCGTTTCCAATCCAGTTTTCGGACCAATTCACCCAGGAAGACATCACTTTCTTCAATGGCTGTCTTTTTGTAATGATCATTCATGTAATCCGTCGCCTCATAGCGGAAGTCCTCCGCCCGGGAGGTGTCACCCAGTTGTATGGCAAAAACATCGGTAGAATCCCATAGACGATTTACTTGTTGCATCAGCTTGCTGTAATCTGTGCATATGCCAAAAGGGCGCGTAGGAGCTTCGACCAGAAGGCTTTGATCAACAATACCGGCAGGAACAAGGCCCTGGTTGTCCATCAGAAGGGAGACCAGATATCTTTTAAATGTGCCGGGTGTATCGCAATTGCCGATAACAGCCGAACGGATTCCAGCCTGACGCAATGCCGTTCCAAGGGCACCGATTGTTACGGTATAGGGTCTGTTAACATTATTGCGGACTGCCTGGGTAAATCCAAGGTTTACTATGGAAGCTTCCGGGGCAGCTATTCCCGTAATCTGCCGATATAAGATGCCGGCCATACTCCCCTGATAAGTCTCATCGGCCTGCAGCCCAAGTGGAGATTTATCGGAAGCGGAAACCCTTGTGCCCGCTCCCATAGTAAGATAAGCATCTTTCTGGGATCGGCTGCCGCCGGTATTGGTTGTCATCAGCCCAATACCGCCTTTCTCCATGAGAGAGTCAAGATTGGGGGTATCTGCCCGTAACAGATCAGACAAACTTATGCGATCTATGATAATTAAGAGTGTTTTCCCCGTCTCAGGCATCTTCGTATCAATAAAGGTTTCATGGTATGAGCCCGTCTGAAGGGTCTGCATGGTGTTGTTCAATCCTCTTAACCCCGATTTTAGAGGAGAACAGGAGTATATAGACAGCGCCATATACAAGAACAGCAGAAATAACAGAATGAAAGCCAGCCTTCGTATCACTTGAATACTCCTTTTTTACATTGCTTTCTACATTCTGCCCAATTCTTTGGTAAAATAAAGCATCTGCAAACCGCAGATGCTTTATACACTTATCCTGCTATCCTTGTATTAATGAGTCTGCCATCTATTGGATTGAATCTATTGCTTTCAATCAGGCAATTAATTCCTTTGCCAGCTCTGCAGCTGATGCTGCATCCGGAGCATATCCGTCTGCACCAATTTCGTCTGAGAAGTTCTGTGTAACAGGAGCTCCGCCCACCATAATCTTTACCTGATCTCTCAGACCAGCTGCCTTAAAGGTTTCAATGGTATCTTTCATGCCGGGCATGGTAGTGGTCAGCAGTGCTGACATGGCAACACATTCTGCCTGATGTTCCTTTACTGCATCCAAAAACTTTTCCGGGGGTACGTCTATTCCCAGATCAATAACCTGGAAGCCTGCGCCTTCCATCATCATGGCAACTAGATTCTTACCGATATCATGGAGATCGCCTTTTACGGTGCCGATCACTACGGTACCGGCGGGTTTGACATCCTTTTCAACCAGCAAAGGTTTGATGATTGTCATGCCTGCCTTCATAGCTCTTGCAGCTATGAGCACCTCGGGAACATATACCTCGTTGTTTTTAAACAATACTCCAATTTCTCCCATGCCAACGATGAGGGCTTCGTTTAAAATGTCAGTAGGTTCTACCCCTTCATCTATGGCAGCTTGTACCAATTCTTTTACCTTGGGAGCATTACCGGCTTTTAGAAAGTCAGCAATTTCTCTCAAATTTGCCATTTTGTCTTCCTCCTTTTTTGTAATGACAGTTGTTTCTATAATAACATACAAGAATCTTATAGTCTCTATTAATTATTGTGATAACCGGTAAAATCTTGCGAATTATCCCTGAGCGGTATTTTTCCGGTATTGATTTGGTGAAACCCCCATGTTCTTCTTGAATACCTTACTGAAATATCCCGGATCTTCGTATCCCACCCGGGCAGAGATATCAAAAATAGTAAGACTTCTGTCCTGCAGCAGCTTCTTCGCTTCCTCAATCCTTATGCGGGTTAGGTATTCCAGGAAAGTAATGCCAAGTTCCTCCCTGAACAGATGGCTCAGGTAATAGGGACTGATAAAGACTTTCTGGGCAACATCCTCCAGGGAAAGATTTTCGTTGTAGTTTTCCCTGATATATCTGACAGCTTCCCCCAGCAAAGCAGAATTCTTAATGTTCCTGGATTCATACACCGTATCCAGAAATGTATCCAGCACTTTTACAATCCAAGAGCAGATATCTTCAAAGCGGTTTTTTTCGGCCAGTTCACTTATAAAGCTGTAGTTGAGCCCTAACAGCTTGTCCAGACTGGCTCCGCCTTCCACAGCCGCCCGGGAGATAACAATTACCAGCTCCAGAACCCGGGCTTTAATTAGCTCAATATTCCCGGAGGAACGAAGAAAAATGACAGCCAGAAGTTCGTTGAGTATTTTTTTTGCCCCGGTTCGATCACCCATTCGAACATTGCTCAGAAGCTCATTTTCCTTATCCATGGGGTAATCTTCACATTTAACCCGTTCCTCCAGTAAGCGGATACGCTCTTCGGCTTTCTTATGCTCAAAAATCATTTCAGCCAGCCTGGACTGCTGCTCGCTTAATTCCTTTCTTTGCTGCAGGGTAATTATGCTGGATTTTGCAAAGTGATTGGCTGTGATATATAAAAGCTCAGCTGCAGCCTGTACATTTCTACCGGTAAGCACCTTGATTTCCCTGCTGGCTGCCAGTAAGGCCTCGCGGTTTATGTTCAAGTCCGCAGTCAGATTCAAAAATTCCTGGATGGCAATTTCATCCCACTCCCACATGAGTACAGGGCCGCAGGAAATGCTCCCCAGGTAGATATCATTAAAAAGAATAGGTGCGGCAAATTCAATCAAACCGGCATGGCAGCGGCTGATGTATGGTTCACCCAGTTTGGCGGCAAGTTTACCTGCCTTGTTCATTGAATCGGCACAACGCCTTCGTCCTTCCGGATCGCTGCGTATAATTTTGCAGAAAGAACAATAGGCTTCATGCTCTTCCGGTACAATGGCTGATTCACCCTTATCATTGACGCAGATAGCACCCAGACCGGTTGCAAGTATAAATGAATTCAGTATTTTTTTCATTTCATCTATGTCAATAACATCCTCCAGGTGGATGTTGTCCCACTCTTTCATCTACATGTATTCCTCCATAAGATGTCACTGTTCATTTTGTATTATACACTTTTTGCTTAGCAAAAGAAAGTACCTCTATCTCCTGGCCGGCGCTTGCCCTGTTCACCCTTCATTGCCTTCATCTTCGTCAGGCCCTTCTGTCGGTGCCTCAGTTGGCTCAGACGTGGGAGACGGGGTTGTATCGGGATCAGGATTGTCTGTCGGCTGATCCGATGGAGATGGTGTCGGTGACTCCTCAGGCTCAGGTGACGGCACCTGAGTAGGTAATGGATAGGCTTGATCATCCAGTCTTTCTTTCAGACTGTTCCAGAAGGATTTCAATTCCAAAGCAGCAGGAGAAATTTCCGTAAATTGTTTTTTCTCCATCTTTTGACGCAGTGAGTGAATGATGCTGCTTAGGATTTCCGTATCATCCTCTGTAATCCTTTCTGAATAAAGGGCATATTGCTCCTCCACCATCGACAATACAGCCCGAGCGTCCAGGAATATCGTTTTTCTATTCTCCAGCTGAGGAGTCAGACTGACCTGATAGTCTTTCATCTCCTGCAGAATGTCTTCTGCATTTTCCACATCGCCCTTTTCAAGCGCTTCATCCAGCATCAGTATGCCGGATTCCAATTCAGAACGTTCTTCCTCCAGCAGGACATTTTCGTAATCACTGAGAATCCTCAATGCCCCGGATACCCAATCCTGTATAGCTTTTTTCATATCATTAAGCTTCTTGCGCAGTTGTGCCTTGATATAATATACGTCATCTTCCTTGTCATATTCTGTAATATTTAAACCAAACAATTCATTAACCAGCTGATTCTTTTTCTTCTGGTCTATGCCCCAATAGCTGATATTATCCATGTCCAGATATGTACCCGGTATCATATGCCTGTTTAGGTTCTCCATATCCAATCTGGCGGCAAATAAGGCCAACGCAGCAATCTGCCTTATGTTCAGATTTGTCCAGACATCATCCTTGACTGCCTCGTATATTTTAGGCAGCTTTTTCAATGAATCGGTCGATTTCAACTGCTCCAAAATGCCCAGCATCAGACGCTGCTGGCGGTCAACCCTGTCGATATCTCCTCCTGGAGTCTTTCTATGCCGTGCATAGGCCAGTGTTTGTTTTCCGTCAAGCTTTTGAAGACCCGGCTGGATACCTGCACTGGAAACCGGTACATCTATTTCATAGGTAATTCCTCCTAAAGCATCTATAATCTCCACGAAAACATTCATGTCTATTGCGGCATAATACTGAATTGTTATGCCCCCGAGTAGATCACTTACCGTTTGTATGGTTGTGGCAAATCCTTCGCCTTTGAATCCGCCGCCGTATACAAAGGCCGCATTCACCCTTCCCTTTTCTTTTCTCCCCGGGATTTTAACATAACTGTCCCTGGGAATTGAAATCAGTTCAACACTGTTCTGGGTAAAATCAATGGAGGCCAGCATAATTGTGTCGGTCCTGAAAGCACCCATCTTCTTGTACCTGTATTCATCGGCATCCAATCCAAGAAGCAGCAGATTAAGCCTCTTTTCAGTAAACTCATAGGGTTCTATGGTTGGCTCAGTTGTTTCATCAGCCGGGCCAGGCTTTTCTGATGGATTAATGTTGTTGTCCGGAATCTCAAACAAATCCTCCGGATTGTTGATTTGGTGCCAGAAATATGCCCCATATCCTCCCGCAGCAAGCAGTACTATCAGGATCGCCATCAATATGATGCGTTTTTTCATTCTTCCTGTCCCCCTCGTGTGACGGTTAAGAAAAAGACGGATATAAATTAATATATGTTATATTATTAACAATATTATCAAATTATAGTATAATAAATAAAAAGCAATAAACTATTCGGAGGCACAAATATGAATAATAATATACCTAACAACAAAAAAAACCAAGCCAACACAAGCGACTGTTATGCATTCTGCCCTGCGTGCGGTACTGACCTCTATTACAGGGATAATGAATGCATCTGCAAGAATAAGGAATGCTCCTGGTCCTGCAAGGCTTGCCAGAAGCCGGGGCAACCGGCCTGAAAACAGAATATCGCCGCATATGCCGCCTGAAAGGGCGGTTTATATGTTTAGGGGTATGATTTTCGGCCTTCGCAGAACTCCATGCCTGGTCTGATAATCAAACAGCAGTACAGTCTGCTCCTTTTGATAGGCTGCCCTTCCATGCAAATTCATACGATATTGAAAGATCTCCAGCTGTATTCTTCTAAGTATCTGTCCGGGGGTACGCCCCTTCCATAGGGGCAGAATCTTTTCCAGGTTTTCTTCACGGCGCAAAAATTCATGACATTGACTTATCTTCTCCCGATCAGGCAGCGGCTCCAGACCTTTCGGGTATCTGCTGGGTTTTTCGTGAAGTACATAATCAAACCTGAGCAATTCCCTGAACAGCTGCATATCAGTAAGCGGCAGCATGGAGCCATATGCCAGCAGATACTCATAGAGTGTCAGAATGCTGTGCGAATACTGAAAATAATCGTTGCTTCGCCAAAAATCCACCATTCCATTAAACAAATGATAGTAGTCTCCTCCCAGCTGCCCTGCCAGATACTCAATGGAACGCTCAAAACGATGTGAATTATAATACAATTCTATCAGCTCTTCCATCTGTTTCAGACGAATCAGCTCAGAAAAGGACATCACATGATTGGATAATACCTCATAGGGGGGATAAGAGGTATATTTATATTCATATTTCCGGGCAGCTTCTCGCAGACCCGAACCCTTAAGCAGCTTCAGAAACCCCAGCTGTAGTCTGTGAGGTGAAAGCTTCATAACCTGATTCAGGGAACGGGCCATGGATGAAAGGTCCTCATTAGGCAGTCCTGCTATCAAATCAAGGTGGATGTGGATATTATCCATTTCTATAAGACGTCTTACGGAAGATTCAAGCCTGGTCAGATTGCTCTTTCTTCGGATTGATTCCAGTGTCATCTCATTAGTGGAT
The DNA here is from genome assembly GCA_012839095.1 of Clostridiales bacterium. Taxonomy (GTDB): domain Bacteria; phylum Bacillota; class Clostridia; order Caldicoprobacterales; family DTU083; genus DUOA01. The sequence goes on along the minus strand of DUOA01000137.1, from coordinate 18,925 downwards.
TGGACTCCGATTTCAAATTGAAACATGCCCTCAGGAGCCCGTGATAATATCATCAGCATTTCTTCGTCAATCAGATCACCGGCCATTTCAAAGTGAAAATTGGTGTTTCCCCCCAGATTGATCAGGAATGTGAAAATTTCCTTTGCCCTATCCGGTTTGCAGTTAAAGGTGCGATCGACTAATTTCACCTGTTTGATTCCTGAACGGACAAAATATGCCAGCTCTTCCTTTACCCTGTCCATGGATAGAAATCGAACGCGGCCGGTAGTTGAAGACAGGCAGTATTGACATTGATAAGGACAACCTCGGGAAGTTTCGTAATATATTATCCGATTCTTAAGATCCTGAAATCCATCCTGATAAGCAAAGGGCACAGAATCAAGTGAAATTGGCTGACGGGGATCGTTTTGCACTGTTCTGCCATCTCTTCGCCAGCTCAAGCCCTTTATTCCATCGAATTCAGTACCTTCTTTACAGCGATTCAGGAATTCAAGAAAGGTTTGCTCTCCTTCACCGGCGATAATGAAATCAATATACGGATTCTCCCCCATTAAGGCTTCACTGTCGTAAGAAACCTCCGGGCCGCCCAACACAATTTTGCATTCCGGCAGAATTTTTCTGACTGTCTCAGCGATATCAAGGGTCTGCCGGATATTCCAAATATAACAGGAAAAACACAGCAAGTCCGGTCTACAGTCAACCAGGGATGCGACGATATGAGCCCTGGAATCGTTTATAGTAAACTCCCTTATGGAAATTCCCGGATGATAAGCTGTGCAGTATGCCTTCAAGCTTCTTAAAGCCAGGCTGCTGTGTATAAATTTTGCATTCAGTGCTGCTAAAATAATTCTCATAAGTGTATTATATACCATCTTTACACAAACATCATCAAAATTTTACATTTAGTAAGCTTCAGTTAGCTTTCCCTTGAAACGGAAGAACGTAAAAAAGGCCTTGCTTTTTTTGACCAAGGACCTTATAATATACATTGTCGTTTGATTTGACTTTAAATATGCCGCCCTAGCTCACTAGGCAGAGCGCGTCCTTGGTAAGGACGAGGTAACGGGTTCGACTCCCGTGGGTGGCTCCAGTAAGCCCGCAAACAAAAGTGTTTGCGGGCTTTCCTTGTTATACAGGTTTAAGAGGCCTTATCGTTTCCTTTATTATTAGTCATTGAACCAGAAGCGTCCGTCCCGCTCCAGCAAATCATCTGCTGCTGCCGGGCCCCATGTTCCGGAAGCATAATTGGGAAAAGCGGGATTTTCAATATTGCTGCTCCATTCCCGGGTAATATTGTCCATCAGTCTCCAGGCATACTCTACTTCATCCCAGCGGGTAAACAGGGTTGAATCACCATTCATAACGTCCAGCAGCAGCTTTTCGTAGGCGTCAGGAGATACTTCGCCTATGGCGCAGTTTTGGCAAAAATCCAGTTCAACGGGTATAATTTCATTGCGGGTGCCGGGCTTTTTGCCGTTGAATCGTATTATCACTCCTTCTCTGGGTTGAATCTCAATAATCAGACGATTGGGTTCCAGGCTTCCGAAATTCCTGTAATACAGAATCCCCGGCAGGGGAAGAAATTGGATCACTATTTTTGTAGTTTTTACCGGCATCCGCTTTCCGGTGCGAAGATAGATGGGAACACCTGCCCACCTGAAATTTTCAATCTCCAGCTTCATTGCAATATAGGTCTCCGTATCTGAATCAGGAGACACCCTTTCTTCCTTTCGATAAGCAGAAACCGGCTTTCCATGGATTAAGCCGTCCCCGTATTGTCCTCTGACCACGTTGGTCTTTACCTTTTCGGGGCTGAAAGGTGCAATTGCCTTTAGTACCTTTACCTTTTCGTCCCGTATGGCATGAGTATCCAGGCTGACCGGTGGTTCCATGGCTGTCAGCATAAGCAGCTGGAGCATGTGATTCTGCATCATGTCCCTCATGGCTCCCGCAGTTTCATAGTATCCGCCGCGGTTTTCCACCCCGACGGTCTCACTGGATGTTATCTGAATATGATCTATATATTTATTGTTCCACAATGGCTCAAAGAATGCATTGGCAAATCTGATTACCAGTATGTTTTGCAGCATTTCCTTTCCCAGAAAATGATCAATGCGATAAATCTGGTCTTCCTTAAACACGCCGGTAATAATATTGTTCAATTCAATGGCAGAAGCTAAATCCTTTCCAAAAGGCTTTTCTATAACAACCCGCTTGTAAGCTCGTTCCTGGTCAGTCATCCCGCTTCGATCCAGGTGCTGAACAATGGTGCCAAAATGCTCAGGAGCAACAGCCAGATAGAATATTCGGTTGCCATGAGTATGAAACCTGGCATCAAGAGCATTCAAATAGTCTTTAAGTTCCTCATATCCGTTGTATTTGGTGAAGTCGGCCTGCCAATAGAAAAAACGGGAAACAACATGGTCGATATCTTCCTGATTGCCGCGATTTTCCCGGGCATACCGGCGTATAGATGAGGCAGCCTCCTTCCGGAAGGTCTCCTCGGTTTTTTCTCTTCTGCCAACCGCCGCCATAGCAAAATTTTCCGGTAAATGTCCTGACACATATAGATTGTAAATGGCCGGATATATCTTCCTGTGTGCAAGATCTCCCGTTCCTCCGAATACCACTAACAAGCTGTGAATAATAATCCCTCCAAACACAGTCAACTGGCCTGCTGCCAAAATAATGCCTAAATCACTTATACCACACAGGGTTTTAAATTAAACATCAGCTGTTCTTTGATGGCCCGTTCCTATGTTAATAGTTTTTTACATATATTATTATTCATGTATTGCATATCCGTCAAGTATTTCCAGTTTGCAGGCTGATTCCATTGTGATATATCATTTAATGTGCGAATAAGAATAGATTATCAAGTTAATATCTTGGCAAAATATTGTAAAATAATGTTTTCCCATATGTGAATATGGGTATATAAGTAAAAAAGAGAGGAGCGGTGCTTTATGAAAGATCAAGCCATATTGGAAGCAGCCCTGATAGAACGGCAGGAGTATCTGAAAGATCTTCTTAACAACTATCAGCTCATCCAAGAGCAAATTACTATCCTGGAGAATGATATTAACAAGCTTCTCTTTAAGTTGATGGAAGAATCCAAATAGAACAAAACTTTTTATCAAACTTCAAGATACAGCAACCCAGGCACCGCTCACTGCAGCGGTGCTTTTTGTTAGATTCAGCAGCAAGTAAAGCTTAACTCAAAAGCCGCTCATGACCATCCGGCAAATAAGAAAAAATCTCTACTGCAGATCATCCACTTCGTTTGTTCTCTAACCTGGTTATTGACAAGCGGGCATATGGTTAATATACTAAATGTAAAGCATCAGTTAATATATTAACTTGCGGGTTAATGAAAGGGGAGATCTTAATGGTACAATCCATACCAAGGCCGGAATATCCCAGGCCTAATCTGAAGAGGGACTTATGGATGAATTTGAACGGTGAATGGGATTTTGAGTTTGATGATGAAAACGTCGGCGAAATTGAAAAATGGTATAAGGATAAGGCTTTTTCACGAAAAATAGTTGTTCCTTTCTGTTTTCAAAGCAAATTAAGCGGTATACATACCAATGATTTCCATGATTACGTATGGTACAAGAGAAGTTTCAGCATTCCCGAAGAATTCAGGAACAAAAGAGTATTGTTGAATTTTGGTGCCGTTGATTATTATGCAAAGGTATGGGTTAACGGTGAAATGGTCGGGGATCATATCGGTGGAAGTACTCCTTTTTCATTCGATATCACATCTTTTCTCTGCGAAGGAAGCAATACCATAGTTGTCAGAGCTGAAGACAGCAGTACTGAGTGCCGTCAGCCCAGGGGAAAACAAAGCTGGATGAAGGAGAATTTTGGCTGCTGGTATGAACGTACAACCGGCATATGGCAGACTGTATGGCTGGAGGCGGTATCTCAGAGCTATATAGAGAAGGTAAGGCTGACGCCGGATTTGGATAATGATGAACTTGCAGTTGAGGCCGAGATAAAGGGCTCTGTAGAAGGTCTGCGACTGAACACCCGAATTTCATTTAAAGGTTTGGAAGTTGATTTAACGGAAAAAACGATTTCCAGAAGCAGAGTTTCATTTGTTTCAAATGTAAGAAGTGATTCCATGGAATGGAAGGTAGCCCGCTGGACTCCCGAACACCCGAACCTTTATGACATAGAATTCTCATTAATCGATGATGAGGGAAATTGTATTGACAGGGTGGAAAGCTACTTTGGTATGAGAAAAGTATCCTGCAAAGGAAATAAATTCCTGCTCAATAATGTACCATACTATCAGAAATTGATACTTGATCAGGGTTACTTCCCCGACAGTCTTTTGACTCCGCCTTCTGAAGAAGCAATTAAGGAAGACATAAGATATACAAAGGAATTTGGTTATAACGGAGCCAGAAAGCATCAAAAGGTTGAAGATCCCATCTACTTATACTGGTGTGACAAAATGGGGCTTTTGGTATGGGGGGAAATGGCCAGTCCATATGAATATGATGAAACCATGGTAAAAGCCAACATGACTGAATGGATGGAAGTAGTGGAGCGGGATTACAACCATCCATGCATCATTGCCTGGACATTGATGAATGAATCCTGGGGTATTCCCGATATTTTAACTGATTATAGGCAGCAGCAACACACATTGGCCCTGTATCATATGGTAAAATCATTGGATTCCACGAGACTGGTAATCTCCAATGACGGATGGGAACACACCATGTCTGACATAACCACCATCCATGATTATGTGGAGGACGGAGAGGTATTTGCTGAAAGATATAAGGACATCAATGAGGTGATGAACGGCGCACCAAACAAACATAAGCATATCTTTGCCAATGGTTACGGATATGAGGGGCAGCCCGTATTGCTGAGTGAATACGGAGGAATCGCTTTTGAAAAAGATGAAGGCTGGGGATACGGGAACAAAGTGAAAGATGAGGAATCCTTCCTTGAGCGCTTTGAAAAAATAACCCGGGCAATTGCCAGGCCCGGATACTTCGTGGGATACTGCTATACACAATTGACGGATGTACAGCAGGAGGAAAATGGCTTGCTGACCTTTGACAGGAAGCCTAAAATCGCCCCGGAAAAAATAAAAAGGATAAATGATATGGTGGGTTTTAAATAAGAGTATTATATAGAATTTTTTCATCAGGAAACGGTTAAAAAGTATCAATATAATATCTGCAATGAGTATTTAAAATAAAGTCGGAAGGAACATGCATATTTGTGTGCCTTCCGATTTTTCAGATGTAACAACATATACGGGCATTTTCATATGTCTTGCTCATGATTCTGCTTAGGAGGGAATAACATTGAATTTTACTCCGGGAAGCATAAACTCCATATTATTTATAATAGAATCAGAACTGCCTGGATCCGGTGATTCGCCCATTACGATCTCTGTAATGCGGTTTTTCTTTGCAAAATCAATCAGGGTATTCAGGATGTTATCAGAACGGAGAACTGTCATATCAGCTCCCGCCTGCTTTGAAACCTGGAAAAGGTAATCCAATGCCTCTCCTTCGTCAGGATTCCCCAGTACATTGTCTCCCGTCTTCGCCACGTGGACGACCATCAGCTTACCTTCACCGTTTACCAGTCTCTGGCCGATTCTAATCAGTCGCTCACAGGTTTTTTGACGGGTAACACAAACCATAACCCTTGGTACACTCATCTAACAACCTACCCCTTTGCCAACCTATGATTCCTGCTGCAACCTTATTATAGCATGACCGGTAAAACCATTCCATTGCTGCCTTAAATGTTCACCCTTTATTTACAATTGATGCCTGAATTCCTCCAACTGTCTGCTCAGTTCAACAGCTGAAGTGACAGGCTCCCTGCATGCAAAATCAACGCATACATAGGCGGTTGCTTTTCCCATCAACATACCTTTATCTCCAATGTCCGGTATAAGTAACTCCAGTTTTCTTCTCTCGTCACCTTCTTTGCACAATATTGTCACGCTGAAGGGGTAATAGTTTGATTGTGCTGCTTTTACCATGTCCTGAAATTCCTTATCCTCTTCCCGGCCGACAATCACTACTTCTCTATTTGACTCAGAAGCATACATGGCTCCGGACAAGGCATGACAGGATCCTCTTGGCTGGTTCACTATTGAATCACCAAATGCAGTCAGTATTTGATCAGCTCTATCCGCATATTCCTGATTCCCTATTATTCCGGACAATTTCAGCCAATTCCATACAGTCTGCGAGTTAGCTGAAGGTGTTGCACCATCATATATTTCCTTTGGTCGATATATCAGCTGCTCGCTGTCAGTACCATATAGGAATAGTCCGCCCTTCTCTTCATCCCAGAAGAGTTTCATCAATCCGTCATTAAGCTCAATTGCTTTTTCCAGGTACTCCGCTCGTCCTGTAGTCTCAAATAATTCAATGCCTGCCCATATCAGGAAGGCATAATCATCTGCATAGCCCGGTATAGCAGCCTCTCCATCCCTGTAACGGGCCAGCAGCCTGCCATCCTCCCTTTGCAGCTGCTCTATGATGAAATGCCATGCCTTTTCAGCTGCTTCCAAATAAGAGGAGTCCTTTAATATCCTTCCTCCCATTGCAAGTGCAGCAATCATCATGCCGTTCCAGGATGTCAGAATTTTATCATCCTTATGGGGATGCGACCGCTCGTCTCTGGCTTCAAGCAGTTTAATCCTTTCCTCATACAGCTGATGAGCATTATCGATATCCTCATCTGATGCATTGACCAGATTGGGAATGCTCTTGCCTTCGAAATTACCCTGCTCTGTGATGTCATATGCAAGACAAAACTCCCTGCCTTTTTCCTCTCCCAGAACAGATATTACTTCATCAGGAGTCCAGACATAATACTTCCCTTCCACTCCTTCTGAATCTGCATCTTCTGCAGAATAAAATCCGCCTTCCGGCGAAGTCATTTCTCTAAGCACATATTCAAAGATTTCCTCAGCTGCTTTACTCATCAATGGCAGTCCGGTTATCTGATAACACTCAAGATAGGCCGTAGCCAGAAGGGCATTATCATACAGCATTTTTTCAAAGTGGGGCACAAGCCATTTGTTATCAACGGAATACCTTGAAAACCCAAATCCTATATGGTCGTGGATGCCTCCCTTATATATTGCTTTCAGGGTTTCAACTGCCATATCAAGAGACACTTCATTCCCATATCGGAACCAATAACGCATGAGAAACAATAGATTGTGAGGCGAAGGAAATTTAGGTGCGGAGCCAAACCCGCCATAACTGCGATCAAAAGTATATTTGAACTGCTCATAGGCATCATGAACCGTTTCCGGAAGTATTCCGCTTTCGCCTTGCTCAGCATCACTTAAAAAGGCTTCTTTAACTGCAGAAAGAATCCGTTCAGCTGAATCATTCACTTCATCCTGTTGCTCCAACCACATTTCATGAATCCGATCTAAAAGCTCAAGAAATCCTATTCTTCCGTATCGGGAGGTTTTTGGCAGATAGGTTCCTGCATAAAAAGGTTTATTGTCAGCTGTCATAAAGATGGTAAGCGGCCATCCGCCTTGTCCGGTTAAGGCCTGGCACACAGACATATAGATATGATCGATATCCGGCCTCTCTTCCCTGTCAACCTTTATGCTGATGAAGTTATTATTCAAAGCATCGGCTACCTCTTCATCCTCGAAGGATTCCCGCTCCATCACATGACACCAGTGACAGGTGGAGTAGCCTATGGACAGAAAGATTGGCTTGTTTTCAGTCCTTGCCTTGTCAAAAGCCTCTTCCCCCCAGGGGTACCAGTCAACCGGATTATAAGCGTGCTGTAATAAGTAAGGCGATTTTTCCTTTATCAGTCTATTGGGCTGATCGCTTGATTTAGCGGTCACAGGCATCACTTCCTAATTATTTTATTTTATGGCGGGCAGAGTTAATATTAATAGGCAACGCCCAAATCAAGTTCAACATCATATTCTATCGGTTTTTGCTTAAACAGGTATTCCCCTTTTCTTATTGAAGCTAATACTCCGGCACGATTTCTTATCACATCAAATGGGCTGTCCCCATCAAGAACGATGAAATTTGCATCTTTGCCTTCCTCCAGTCCATATCTGTCCTGAATATGTAAGCAGCGAGCCCCATTATATGTGATTAAATCCAAGTCTTTCTCTATTTCGCCAGGCGACATGATTTGAGCTAAATGAATTCCATTGTCAAGAATATTCATCATATTTCCGTTACCCATTGGATACCACGGATCATTTATTGAATCTTGTGCAAACGCTATATTAATTCCTGATTCCATAAATTCTTTCACTCTGGTGAGTCCGCGTCGTTTGGGATAGGTATCGTGCCGACCCTGGAGATAAGCATTTTCCGTCGGGCAGGCAATAAAGTTCAACTTGCTCTTTTTAAACAAGTCCATCATCCTGTAAGCATATGAATCGTCAGCTGAACCAAATGAGCATGTATGGCTGGCGGTAGTCCTTATGCCATAATCCTCCATCAGAACCAGCGCATTTAATAACTCAACAAAACGTGAATGCGGATCATCTGTTTCATCACAGTGAACATCTATAACCTTATCATACTTAACAGCCAGTTCTACTATGTCATGAATGGATTTTTCGCCAAATTCCCTGGCCGGCTCATAATGCGGTATTCCTCCGACTGCGTCAGCACCCATTCTAAGAGCTTCTTCAACTAAATCCCGGCCGCCCTTATATGTATACATTCCTTCCTGCGGGAAAGCTACTATTTGTATATCGACTATATCCTTTAGTTCATCTCTCAATTCCAACATAGCTTTTAGAGCTGTGAAATTTGGATCCGTAACATCTATATGTGTACGTATATATTGCACTCCCTGGGAGACCTCATCCTTAATTGCTTTTATAGCACGTCTTTTGGCGCCTTCGATAGTCAAATTTTCCTTGAACTTCGGCCACATTTCAATTGCTTCGAAAAGCGTTCCCGAACCGGCACCTGTTTTCTCAAATTCAGATAATGTGTAAACATAATCCAGGTGCAGATGAGGATCCACATAAGGAGCTATAACTAATTTACCTCCTAAATCAATAGTTTCATCCGCTGATCCCAGATTCTTACCAATGGATCTTATAACCCCATTCTCTATTAGAATCTCATTTGCACCATTTTGGCCGTAAATAACTGCATTTGTAAACTTCTTCATAATCTTACGTCCTCCTTAATTCTGATTTTCTCTTCAATTTATTGAGGTTCCAGGGCTTTATCAGCTGTTTCTTTTGGATTAGGAATATTGATGTTTATTAGGACAATTGATGCCAACATTATAATTATTCCAATATATCCAACTAAATTTATATGTTCATTCAATAAAAATACTCCGGCAATCGTAGCCACAACAACTTCAACAGAGGTAACTATAGTCGTTTTTGAAGCATCTATACCCGTTGACAGTCCTGTTAAGAAAAAAATATTCGCAATAGCACCGCTGAGCACAGCACCTGCGACAGTCCAAAATAGGAATGTGCCGTTTGCAAACAAGTTTAAATGTTCCCATGGCTTAGCAAATACAGCAGTAGTGATTGAACTGAATACCATCATGTAGAAGGCCATTGTCACTGAATCATCTTCACTTGTTCCAATTTTACCTAAAATGGTGCTAAGCCCATATAAGTACCCTGCTACAAGTCCCAGACCCAGACCAAGTCCTGAAATATTTAGCTCTGCAAAGTTTCCGCCGGTTACCATTAGTGCACATCCGATTAAATTTAGAACAAGGGCAAAATTCTGATAGCCGCGAAGTTTTTCCCTGAAAAAGATCACAGCCATTACAGCTGTCCAAACCGGAGCTAAGTACATAAGAATTGTAGAGGTTGCTACTCCTACCAAAATCATGCTGGTGTCCAAAGCCAATTTGAAAATTCCTTTTGTTAATACACCTAACAAGATACAAACCAAAAGACCCTTTTTTGAAATCTTCAGTCCATTTGTTCCTTTACGGGCTAGTAAATAGAATAATAAAGGCGGGAGCGCTAAAAAGTGGCCGGCAAATGCTGTCATCAGAGAAGATGCACCGGTTTCACTCATCTTAGTAACAAAAAAACCGCCTATTCCCCATAGCGAACCGGCTATAGCAACGAAAAGGTACCCTTTCAGGTATCTCCTTTTCTCCATACCAACCAGCCTCCGCATTTCATTATTACATACTTAGTTAGTATATCAACGCAGTAGAAAATTATGAAACATGTCGAAAACAAAAAACTGTCAACCGAAGCAGTTCTCGGTTGACAGTCTATTATTTCCTGGAGAGTTTTCAAAGCTAATTACAGCTATTTACTCTTTATTTATATCCATCCTCTGATAATCATTATTTATTAACGCATTAACAGTATAATATTTCATATGTCGTCAGCGTTATGAGTTCTTACGCTTTGCTGTGTAAAACTGTCGATGAAGTTGCCGGACTTGTTCCGCCAGTTCCGGAACAGGTCCGTCTACTATGGTATCACGAATAACATCCTGAATGGGCAGATTCCGGACGCGTGTCGGAGCAACCCCCATTTCATTCAGCCATTCCGCCAGCTGCCTGGATGAGCTTGCATAGACTATCCTGCCCAGGCCAACCCAGCCGTGTGCAGCAGCGCACATGGGGCAATGTTCGCCTGAGGTATAAACTGTAGCCATGCTTCTTTCTTCAGGTGTCAAGTTGGCGGCTGCCCATCGTGCCAGGGCAAATTCCGGATGTTGTGTATTGTCGCCGCCGGCAACATGATTGTGATCTTCAGCAAGCACATCTCCGTCAGCTGAGACAAGCACTGAACCAAACGGCTCGTCACCCTTCTCCAGCGCGATTTCTGCCAACTCAACACATCGGCGCAGGTGCTTCATATCCAAGTCACTTATCATAACCGGATCCTCCTTGCAAACATCCTAATCAGCAGCATACCGCTTGCTGTACTGATGTGCCTGTTCCAGCATCATATCCTTTACCTTCATCAGACGTACCTGGGTGCTGCGCTCATTCTCATCCAGCTTCATTGTGATATATTTAATGTTTTCCTTCATTTCCGGAATCATAACATGCTCTAATGCATTAACCCGGCGCCTTGTCTTTTCTATTTCGGCAGCCATCATCTGACATGCTTTTTCAACTTCCGCCAGACGCAGCATATCGGGCAATATATCTGCCAGAGATTTGACAGCACTGTCCAGATCACCGGAGGTAAAGGCATATCCGTAGGAATAAATATCATTAGGGTCTGAAGTACGGGTTTTATAGGTAAATTGGGGGATTATAACGCTCATTATATTTTTCTCGCCTGTATCCAGGTAAACCTCCTGCTTGGGAGCCAAAAAAGCTGTTTTCAAAGTCTCATCCTGCATGACAGCCCTGGCCAGCACAAAGTTCTTATTGGCAGAAGCGATCCCCTCTTCCACCCGTTCACGCAGCCGTCTGTTTTCCTGAACCAATTCCAGAAACTGCCTCATCAATTCATCACGTTTATCCTTCAGAAGTTTGTGTCCCCTTACGGCAGTTACCAGCTTCCGCTTCAGGTTGGTCAGCTCCATTCGTGTGGGGTTTACATGCTTCCCGGCCACGACTATGCCTCCCTCGCATCATAATATTCATCCAGATATTCATCTCGGATACGTTTCAGCTCACTGCGGGGCAGAATCCTAAGAAGTTCCCAGCCAAGGTCCAGGGTCTCCTCAATGGTACGGTTAACTTCGTATCCCTGAGAAACATATCGCTGCTCAAATTCATCGGCAAACCTGGCATAGAGTCTGTCTATATTGGTTAAAGCGGCTTCACCGAGAATAACCATCAATTCCTTTGCTTCTTTTCCCCGGGCATAAGCTGCAAACAACTGGTTCATGGTATTGGCGTGGTCTTCCCGGGTTTTTCCCTCACCTATTCCCTTATCCTTGAGACGGGATAAAGAGGGAAGGACATCAATGGGCGGTGTAACGCCCTTACGGTACAGTTCACGGCTGAGAATTATCTGCCCTTCTGTTATATATCCGGTAAGGTCCGGAATGGGATGGGTTTTGTCATCCTCCGGCATAGTCAGTATGGGAATCAGGGTTATTGAGCCCGGCAGTCCCTTTTGTCTGCCTGCCCGTTCATAAAGGGAAGCCAAGTCGGTATACATATAACCGGGATAGCCCCTTCTGCCCGGCACTTCCTTACGGGCTGCGGAAACCTCACGCAGGGCATCGGCATAATTGGTTATGTCAGTTAATATAACCAGCACATGCATCCCCTTGGTAAAAGCCAGATATTCCGCTGCAGTCAAAGCCATCCGGGGAGTAGCAATCCGCTCAATGGCAGGATCATTTGCCAGATTCATAAACATTACAGCACGGTCAATTGCTCCTGTTTCCCGGAAGCTTTCAATAAAGAAGTTTGCTTCCTCAAAGGTTATGCCAATAGCAGCAAATACCACTGCAAAAGGCTCCCTGGTTCCCCTTACCTGTGCCTGACGGGCAATCTGCGCTGCCAGCTGGGCATGAGGCAGTCCTGACGCTGAGAATATAGGCAGTTTTTGTCCGCGTACCAATGTGTTCAGGCCGTCAATGGCGGATATCCCTGTTTGGATGAATTCCTGAGGATAATTACGGGCTGTGGGGTTCATTGGCAGTCCATTAATATCCAGCCTTACATCCGGCAGGATCTCCGGCCCGTTGTCTATCGGTCTTCCCAAACCGTCGAACACCCTGCTCAACATATCTTCTGATACGCCAAGCTCCATGCTCCGTCCCAGGAAGCGAACCTTGCTGTTGGACAGGTTGATTCCTGTGGAGCTTTCAAATAACTGAACCAATGCATTGCTGCCGTCGATTTCCAGCACCCTGCACCTGCGGGTTTCCCCATTGACCAGTTCGATTTCACCCAGTTCATCAAAGGTTACATCTTCTACGCCTCTTACCAGCATCAGAGGACCGGCAACTTCCTGTATCGTTCTATATTCCTTAGGCATTAGAAGTCCTCCTTTTGCAGCAATTCCTGTATTTGATTCGAAACTTCACCTGATATCTGATTAAATTCCTCTTCAATTCTGTCTGTGCTAACATATTTATAGCGGCCAATTCGCTCACGAACGGGCAGACTGACCAGTTTCTCTATATCTGCTCCCCTATCAAGGGCTGCCGCTGCTTCATCATAGAAGCTAAGTATCAGCCTGATCATTGAATACTGTTTTTCCAGAGGAGTATAGGTGTCGATATCATGGAAGGCATCCTGATGCAGGAAGTCTTCCCGTATGGATCGTGCTATTTCAAGTTTTAACCTGTCAGATGCCGAAACAGCGTCCATACCAACCAGTTTAACTATTTCCTCCAATTCGGCCTCATCCTGCAGCAGGCGCATAAGGCGTGCTCTATGCTCCGTCCAATTACTGCCTACATTGCTGTTAAACCATTGGGCAGTGGTATCCGTATACAGGGAATAACTGGTCAGCCAGTTCACCGCCGGAAAATGACGACTGTAAGCCAAAGCTGCATCCAGGCTCCAGAATACCTTTACAATACGAAGGGTGGCCTGGGTAACCGGCTCGGATAAGTCGCCGCCGGGCGGTGATACTGCACCGATTACTGACAAAGCACCTTCCCTGCCTTCTTTACCCAATGCAACAACATGGCCTGCCCGCTCATAGAACTGAGCAAGGCGGCTGGCCAGATAGGCAGGATAGCCTTCTTCACCAGGCATCTCTTCCAGACGGCCTGACATCTCTCGAAGAGCCTCTGCCCACCTGGAAGTGGAATCAGCCATTAATGCAACCGAATATCCCATGTCACGGAAATATTCAGCAATAGTAATTCCGGTATATATGGATGCCTCTCTGGCTGCAACGGGCATATCCGATGTATTGGCTATCAATACGGTACGCTGCATCAGGGATTCTCCGGTTTTGGGATCCTTCAGTTCCGGAAATTCATTGAGAACGTCGGTCATTTCATTTCCCCGTTCCCCGCATCCGATATACACTACGATATCCGCTTCAGCCCACTTGGCCAATTGATGCTGCACAACTGTCTTACCTGAACCAAAAGGTCCGGGCACAGCTGCAACACCACCCTTGGCAAGGGGAAACAAGGTATCGATTACACGCTGGCCGGTTATCAGAGGCATAAATGGTGCTTTTTTCTCCTTATAGGGACGTCCTGCACGAACCGGCCAGGTTTGCATTAGCTTTATCTGTTTTTCTGTTCCATTTTCATCAATGATAGTTGCAGCCGTATCCTCGACGGTGTATTCGCCTTCCCTTATGGATTGAACAGTTCCTTTTATTCCATAGGGAACCATGATCTTATGTACTATGAATTCAGTCTCCTGAACTGTACCAATTATATCCCCGGCTTCCACTTCATCTCCCGCTTGAACGGAGGGAACAAAGTGCCATTTTTTCTCCCTGTCGAGAGAAGGTACCTCAATTCCCCTTTTTAGGTTATTTCCCGTCTGTTCCCTGATAAGATCCAATGGGCGTTGGATGCCGTCATAAATACCTCCCAACAGACCCGGGCCCAGTTCCACGCTCATAGGGAAGCCCGTGGATTCAACCGGCTCACCCGGTCCCAGGCCGGATGTTTCCTCATATACCTGTATAGAAGCTTCATCTCCATGAATCTCTATTATTTCACCAATCAGTCGCTGGTCACTTACACGGACAACGTCAAACATATTCGCATTCCGCATGCCCTCTGCTACAACAAGTGGGCCGGCAACTTTTTTAATGGTACCCTTACTCATTTTTGGTCCACCTCTTTATCAATATTACAGTAAAGTATGTATCTCCATATCAATCACGAATCATTCACGAAACAGGATATCTGAGCCTACGGCCTGTTCTACTGATTTCTTAACCATTCTCATCCCCAGTCCGGTATTGCCGGATGCCCCCGGAATCGGAATAATTGCAGGCAGTTTCACGGTATTGTAACTGCGGATTTCACTCATTAGTTTCTCAGCCAATGATTCTATGATATATATCACCGCATAATCACTCTCAGCAAGCTCCTTCAACTTTGTTGCGGCCTCGGATACATCATCGGATAATGAAACCGGATGGATATCCAGACCTAGTGCCGCAAAACCATATATGCTGTCTCTGTCACCCAATACTGCTATCTTATACATACATTATCCTTAACCTTTCTCTGATGGATTGATCGGAGAGCTGATTCAACTTGCCTAAAAGAATAATGCGCACCGTTCTTATTTCGTTGTCCCTGGCCAGCAGATATGCTGCAAGGGGCCCTGTGGTAAAGGGGTTGTATTTCTGAGGCTGTATCTTTAATATCAGCCTGTCATCGCACCATTTTTCAAAGTGCGACAGGGATTGCTCCAATTCCTTAACCCCTTCTTCGTACTCTGTGCGCCTCAGGTATTCATAGATCTCCTCAAGGCCTGAAGCTGCTGCCTGAGACAGCTTTTCAATATCCAGAGAATCACAGGGAGCCAAAGCACGCTGTATCCATTCCAGAGGCTTCCCTGTTCTTTGAGCCCGTACCGCTATTTTTATATTGGAGGATGCTATTTTAAGTTCAGCAAAAAGCCTTAGTACATCATCAGTCTGTTCTTTACCGGCTGAATAAAGTGCTTCCAATGCAGCTTTATCAATAATCAGATCGCACAGTTGGCCGTCACCGGTCTCAGTTAATACCTGGTAGGCTTCCCTGGCAGAAGAACTCATATGCTCAGGCAGCAAGGAAAAATCCTGAGCCTTAACTGCTTTGAGGATAGTATCAGCATCTATGGTTCCACGGGACAAAAAAAGACCTCTATCATCGAATCCTGTATAAACCATCTTAATCGCTGCTTTTAAGTTATGATAATCATTGGGCAGCAAGAGAACGTTAAATACTGACATATCCTCTACCAATTCTGATATAAAGGACCATGTCCTTTCCTGTTCATAAGCAAGAATCTGTTCCAGTTCAGTACTGCCTTCCCTGCCCCAGCCTTTATCCAACAGTAATTTCAGGCATTCATCATAGCCGGGGGCTGCAACAAGCTGGTTGATAAACTGCGTATCAAGAAGCTGCATCTCCTTTGAACGGATTCGTGCCACAGCATATACATAGTGTTTTTCCTGCATAATGGTTTCCTCCTCCTGGCAGGATGGCTTTATGCAAATAAGAAATCGTTAACCTTATCCTGCAGGATGTCATACTTGCTGCTTAAAATGGCTTCGAAAGTACAATTCTCTTCTATATCTCCATAAACCAAAACAAACCCACCGTCAATCTGCCGGTTCTCCGAAGATAAGGTTAAAGAGCCTCCATTTGATTTGAGCCTTTCATTTAACTGCCGCTCAAAGTCAGCAGGGAGACGCTCCAGATCCCGCTTGGAAAATATTATGCTGCCGCATTGAGGCTGAGCATATCTGGATACCATTCTAAGGATTAAGTCAATATATTCTTCTTTGGGTAAAGACTTAAGAGTATTCATTGTCTTTTTCATGGTGCCTTCTATAATCTGCTGCTTTGCAGACAGAATAGCTCTTCTTTTTTGCAGGTCGGCGGACGATTTGGCTCTTTCTATAATATCCGATGCCTTTTCATTGGCTTCCTGAAGAATGATATCGCTTTCCTGCCTTGCCCTCTCTTCAGCCTCCAGAATTATACTTTCTGCTTGCCGGCGGGCTTCAGCAAGTTTAGCATCTGCTGCATCCCTTGCTGTTGTTATTATCTGCTCTACTAATTTATTCAACCCTGACATTAACCTGCTCTCCTATCCGGATATTCTTCTTATATGTTCAAGCCACCTATACCCGTTACAGCCAGAATGGAAATAAGCAATGCAAGAATTGCATAGGTTTCTACCATTGCCGGAAAAATAATTGCCTTACCGGCCTGATCGGGACGTTTTGCAACCAGTGCAATACTGGCAATGGATGCACGTGCCTGTCGCAAAGCAGACCACAGACCTACAATTGCTATGGGCATACAGGATACAAAATACAGTAACCCCTTGGCAAGTGAAATATCAGAAGTACCGCCAAGAACACCTATTTGCGTTAGTGTCAGGAATGCAATAAGCAACCCGTATATTCCCTGTGTGCCGGGAAGAAGCTGAAGAATCAGCACCTTTCCAAATTTGGAAGGATCATCTGTAACAACACCTGCAGCAGCTTCACCGGCCATTCCGACAGCTATGGCAGAGCCGATACCGGCCATTAAAGCCGCCAATACAGCTCCTAATAGAGCAAATAACATTCCAAGATTATCCATGATTAGTTTCCTCCTTGAGTTTATAATATTTAGTATGAACGCCGAGAGGCGTAAATTCACTTCCCCCACCTCCATAGAATTTGCCAAAGAATTCTACAAAGGATAAACGATTGGTATGAACATAAGCACCCAGCAGATTAATACCCAGGTTAATAGCATGACCAACCACAAACACCAGGACAAAAAGTATTGCGCCAAATATACTGTTTCCACCCATGGCACCCATTTGGTTGATAACTGTGGCAATTACTCCTGTAGCCAATCCGAGGGCCAGCAAACGAGAATATGATAATATATCGCTCAAATAACCGGATACATTATACAGCCCGTATAATCCCTTGGCAATCCGTTTAAACCAATTCCTTGATTCCCTGCCGGCAGTCAGTACAATGCCCACAGCCGCAGCAGCGGAGACAATGGAAGCTGCCTTCCCGATGGATACCGGAACAATAAAATTCAGATTCAGGATTTCTACAAACTTCCGGCTTGAAAGGGCAAATACAATCAGCCCCCCTACCAGCAAATACCAAAGCACGGCATCATAAAAGGCATCCATATATTTCTTTGCCTTGACGTTTTGAGCAATATTTGCCCCAAGCCCGGCAAATAAGTGGATGATACCCACAGCCATTGAAAATACAAGCATCCGCATTGGATCCTTCATTGGTTCAAACCACAATGGATCGATGGATATCGGTTTATTGAAGAAGGTAGTGGATACCACTGTTACAACATCGCCAAACCAGCTGCCAAACAAAGCACCCCAGAATGTAGTAGACAAACCGCAGAAGAAAAACATGCGAAGGGTTTTTCTGGTGCCGTTTTCCATATTGGAAAACTTCCATAAACAAATCCCGCAGCCAATTGCCATAATAAGCCCATATGCGGCATCAGACAGCATAAGACCAAACAATATGTAGTAGAATAAAGACATTATTGCTGATGGATCGATTTCCCCTTTTCCCGGATAACTGAAGGAAGCAAGTACGCCCTCCACCGGTTCAACAAATTTATTGTTTTCCAGCAGTATCGGAACATCTTCCTTATCATCGGGTTCTTCGATTTCAAGATGTACAATAAATCTGTTTTCCAAATCAGAAACAACTTTATCAATCTCCCGTTCGGGAATATATCCGGAAAGCATTAGGATGCGCCTGGATTCCAAGAGGCAGCCGGCTGCTTTAAGCCTCTCAAGCTTCATTGACAGCCAATCATAAAGCAGTTTCAGGCTTTCCCTCTCATCAGCAAAGCTCATTATTTCGGATTTTGCATTCTCTGATTCACTGGCAAGATTCTTATGTTTTTCTTCCAGCTCTGCCAGCTGCCTGGCAGGCGGGATATTACCTGAAGAAACAGGCGGACGGGCAAAACCCAATGTTCTGAGCGCGCCCTCAACAGCAGCACTGTCATTACGATGGCATAATGCAAAGATGCAGGTTTGCTCTTTGGTTTTACTGACTATATCCACATGAATTGCTTCCACTTCAGGTATAAGCTGCATAAGTTTAACAAGAAGCTCTTCCAGCGAAACCTCACCGGGAAGAGTCCCTATGTGCGCAGAAGATAAACGAGTGCCCTGAAACTGCAAAGGAATGTCCAGCTTACTCCAGGGTGTCAATGCATCCATCTGAACCTGAAGCTTTTGCATTTCTGCAGTACACTCAGTAATATGCCTTTCCAGATATCTGATGTGCTCTGCTTTTTGCAGGAATTCATCC
>DUOA01000136.1 GCA_012839095.1 Clostridiales bacterium | reverse complement strand
TTATCCTCTCAAAAGGTTATGTTAGATGGCGCCGTAACAACCTTACAGGGATATCTGATTGACGGCTACAATTACTATAAACTGAGGGATCTGGCCGCGATACTGGCCGCCACGGAAGGCAGGTTTAATGTAGAGTACAAGGAAAACATAGGGAAAATTGAAATCGGAGTCGGTGGAACTTATATCAAGTCCGGCGATGATCTCTTCCCGCTGAGTGTAGATGTTAAAACAATAAAGGTCAGCAGTCAGAAAGTAAACCTTGCCGGTGAGGATCTCGCTGTCGAAGGATATAATATTGACGGCTATAATTATTTCAAATTGCGTGATATAGCAGAGTACCTGAATTTTGATGTGAATTATGAAGAAGAAGAGAATACTGTATTGCTTGTTACAAAGTAACAGATCGATAGAAATAAAAGAAAAGCAGTTTTCAGGGCAGAGGCATTTTTCGTCTCTGCTCTGTTTTTCGTGCGCTCGGTATGGAGATGCACCCCCTTTCGGGTTCGAATCCCTCCTGGCAAAATAAAAAGACCCATCTTGCGATGAGTCTTTTGGCACGCCAGGAGGGATTCGAACCCCCGACCTACTGATTCGTAGTCAGGCACTCTATCCAGCTGAGCTACTGGCGCATATTAATTGCCATTATGGCGCGGAATTCATTATACAACATTTGTGGTGAGAAAGTAAAGTAATTTTTGACTAAATTGATCTTATAGTCCATAATGGTCCCATAATAGATTGAAATAGTCAATCGAATAATGGAGTTATACGAGGAAAACGTAATTCGGCATGATGACTGACAAAAGGGTGGACATTAGATTGTACATAAAATCAGAGAATCTAAACCTGAAGCAGATAGCCGAGTCGGGACAGTGCTTCAGGATGAATGAAATATCCGACGGAAGATACAGCTTGGTAGCTTTTGGCGAATACGTGGAACTGCTGCAGAATGAAGAGAATGAAATCCGGATCCTGGGTACGTCTGAAGATCAGAGACCTCAATGGGAGGAGTACTTTGACCTGCATTATGATTACGGAGCACTGGTTAAAAAGCTTTCGGAATGCGGGGATGAGTTTCTGAAAAAAGCTGCCGCTTTTGGCAGCGGGCTGAGAATTCTTAGCCAGGACCCGTTTGAAGTGCTTATTAGTTTCATAATATCACAAAATAAAAACATACCTGCTATCAAGTCCGCCATTGAAAAACTGTGTGAGAGGTTTGGCGAGAAGAAGCGTTGGTCTGAAAATCCCGATTTGGTGTATTATACTTTTCCTTCGCCGGCGAATATTGCAGCTGCGAAAAAGGAAGACTTGCGAACCCTGGGGTTAGGATACAGGGACGAATATGTACTGGAAGCAGCCCGGGCAGTTTTCGAAGGCAGGTTGGATCTCCATGGTCTGAAGAGTATGAATTATGAACATATAATGGAGGAGTTGATGAGACTCCGCGGCGTGGGTAAAAAAGTAGCAAATTGCGTAGCTCTTTTTGGGTTTCATAAGTTGCGTTCCGCTCCTGTGGACGTCTGGATCGCTCGAGTTCTCGACCAGGTCTATGAAGGACGGTTTTCATGGGAGCCATACGGGGATCAGGCGGGCATCGTCCAGCAGTATATGTTTTATTATATAAGGAATTGCAGCCAATCATAAATCAGGACCTCAGCGTATTGATGTTCTTTTGCGGCACCTGCTCCGGCAAGGTGCCTTTTTATATGTAATGTTTTTCTTATTACTTTGATCTAGTAAAAGATAATGGAAAAAATAGGTTGCAAAGACAATGTAAACATGTTACTATAATGTAAATTTATGTAATCTAATATGATATGGAACAGCAATCTAATTATGGATGATAGGAAGCAATTAGGCAAACTGGGAGAGGAAAAGGCAGTTCGCTATCTTATAAGCAAAGGATTTAAGATTTTAGACAGGAATTATAAATGCAAGACCGGAGAGATTGACATTATCGCAATGGAAGAGAAAACTCTCGTCTTCATTGAGGTAAAAACCAGGAGCGGCCTGTCTTACGGTTTGCCCTGCGAATCCGTCACATCAGCAAAGAAGCGACATTTATTGCGCACTCTGCGCTATTACGTTGCCTTTCACGGCCTTGAAGACATGGATATGCGTGTGGATGTGATAGAAATTCTGGCAATAAAAAAGGGGATTTATATCAATCATATAAAGAATATCGTTTAAGGAGTGAAAATGTATTCCAGAATATTAACAGGCTCAATTATGGGAATTGATGCGGAGACAGTCACCGTAGAAACGGATATTTCTTCGGGACTGCCGAATATGACCATCGTAGGCTTGCCGGACACTTCAGTGCGTGAAGCAAAGGAGCGGATACGGTCGGCCC
>DUOA01000135.1 GCA_012839095.1 Clostridiales bacterium | reverse complement strand
TGATACCGAGTTTGCCAACATGGTAACCACAGCTAAGAATGAAGAAGATTTGGTAAACATTTACAACAACTGGTTACAGTCCCAGATGGCTATCATTCAGCCTGTTCTTGATGAACTCAATCAATAAGATCCGTTAAGACATCAAAAGCCTTATGGATTAGCATTATTATTGCCAGGGACAGGGATGCTGTCCCTGGCAATAATAATTAAGGTGTGAAAGGATGATAACATGGCCGCTTTAGTTAGAAATGAAAAAAAACTCCACCTTAAGGAACGGCTTACGCATACAGGGAAAAACATATTGTTAAATAAGGAAAAGTATTTTCTAATTCTTCCAGGCGTTGTATGGTATGCAATATTTGCATATATTCCAATATTCGGCCTTTCTTTGGCATTTAAAAAGTTCATAGCTAAAGACGGCATATTCGGCAGCCCGTGGGTAGGTATGATAAATTTTCAAAATGTGTTTGCTGATCCTGCATTCGCTCAATCTATACTAACTACGCTGCGAATTAATGCAGGCAGATTGATATTCGTTTTTCCGTTTCCTATTTTATTTGCTCTTCTGTTTAATGAAGTACGTATTGGCCGTTCCAAGAAAGTTTTGCAATCTATTTTCACATTTCCCCATTTTCTTTCATGGGTTATTGTTGCCAGTATTATGATAAACATACTTGGACAACAGGGACTGGTTAACTCCTTTTTGAAAGCTGTATTTGGCATACAATCAATCAAATTCCTTGGTACTCCTTCATATTTCCAGCCGCTTGTATATATTACTGATATATGGAAAAGTGCCGGCTGGAGCGCAATTATATATATGGCCGCCATTTCGGGAATTGATACTGAACAATATGAGGCTGCAGAGATTGATGGATCATCACGTTTTCAGCGCATGTGGTATATAACTCTGCCCGGCATCAGACCCACTATAGTCGTTCTTTTCATATTAGCTGTAGGTAATCTGATGTCCGGCGGATTTGAGCAGATATTTAACTTAAGCAATGCTGCTACATGGAAAGTAGCTGAGACTCTCGATATGTATATCTATCGAATAACCTTCCGTGGCTCTGTAGACTTTTCCTTCTCTGCAGCAGTTTCACTTTTCAGATCTGTAATCAACTTGGTGCTGCTGCTTGCCGCTGACCGTGTTTCCAGGCGCATAGGCGGATCAGGGCTATTGGCTTGATATAAAATAAGGAGTTGAGAGCTATGTCGGCAAAGAGTAAACATAAATATATACGTAACAGATTTGAATTAATGGATGTAGTTATACTGATCTTCTTAATCATCCATGCAATAGTTATTATTGTTCCTTTCATCAGCGTTATAGGGACATCCTTCGCTACGCAGAGGGAAGCGGCGGCAAGTAAATTAATGCTGTTCCCAACAAAAGAACCTACTATTGACAATTACTACAGGCTGTTTCAGGATCCGCGTATTGCTATTGGCTATAAGACAACATCTTTAATTCTTTTGATAGGTGTACCGGTTAATATATTCCTGACAACCAGCCTGGCTTATGGAATGACCAAAACCAATTATCCCGGGGCTAAGGTGATTTTCTATCTGATATTGCTGACCATGCTGTTCAATGGCGGTATTGTTCCAGTATACCTTCTTATGATGCAGCTGGGGCTTATTGATACCCTCTGGTCTGTAATATTTGCATATGGTGTCAATACCTTCTACTTTATAATAATGCGCACATATATGATTTCACTGCCTGATTCTCTGGTAGAATCCGCAAAAATTGACGGTGCCGGTGAATGGCGTATTCTTTTCAGAATAATTCTGCCCTTGTCAAAGCCGATCCTTGCTACGGTTCTGCTGTTCTTCGCCGTGGACAGATGGAATGAGTGGTTTAATGCCATGATTTTCCTGAGAAGAAAGGACCTAATACCCTTGCAGCTGGTACTCCGCAATATTGTTATGGATGCCACTATAGTTGGCTCGCTGTCTATTGCAGGGCCTCGTGTGCCCAGATTTACAGAAGGCATTCAGTGCGCTACCATTATGGTAACAATGGTTCCGGTAATGTGCTTCTTCCCCTTCCTGCAGAAGTACTTTGTAAAAGGCATTATGATTGGTGCTATTAAGGCTTAGTATACATTGGTTCCCCCGCTGGTTGACAAACATTTTTGGGCTTGATAAACTTAATGCATAACATGAAAATCTTTCCATTTATTTTACCAATTATTGCTGTATTATTACTATGAGAATAAGCGGGGGACATAATTGCCAATGTCTGAGTTATTGAATTATACAGTACTGGAAGAGGTTCATAAAGACAGCAATACAAAAATCTACAGGGGAATTGAGAAAGAAAACCAGACGAAGGTCATCATCAGAATGGTTAAGAAGGAAGCATCCAATCTGACTGAAGTTTCAAAACTCCTGAATGAATTTGAAATAACCAGGATCCTCGATTCGGATGGGATAATAAAGCCCCTTGAGATAGAGCAGACGGATTCGTATTTTGCTTTGATTTACCCCGACACCGGAGCCGTCCCCCTGAAGGAATACATTGGCAGTCATACGGCAGGCCCATGGCTCTTTACTGATCTTGCCCTGCAGATTGCAAACATTGTAGGCCGGATACATGAGAGGGGTGTGGTACACAGGAATCTGCATCCTGAGAATATCCTGATACATCCGGATACGGGAACGGTATACATCACAGGTTTTGGCAATGCCGCATTTATATCTTCGGAAAAGAACAGCCCGGCCATATCTTCCCTGAATTCTGAATGGGTACCCGGCTACATATCACCGGAACAGACAGGCCGGTTGAATATAGGGATTGATCAGCGCAGTGATCTTTATTCCCTTGGTGTAATATTTTACGAGATTCTGACAGGAAGGCTGCCTGTAGAGGCCTCAACTGAAGCTGAATGGATAAGTGCGCATATAATTGACAGACCGCCTCCTCCGGATAAAATCAATCCTGAAATTTCCCCAGTCATAGCCGGCATTGTCACCAAGCTGCTGGCAAAGAATATTGAGGAAAGATACCAGAACGCATTTGGTCTGGTATGGGATATAAGAAAATGCAGAAGGCAGCTGATCGAAACCGGGAGGATTGATACCTTCACCATAGGACAGAAGGATCTGCTTTCAAGTTTCCGGCTGCCTGACAAGCTTTACGGAAGAGGCGCAGAGAAGGAACAGCTGAAATCCATCTTTTACGAGGTATGTAAAGGCTCATCGAAATTAGTCTTTGTCAGCGGTCATCCGGGCACAGGGAAAACAGAGCTGGTAAATCAGACATTAAAACCTTTGGTGCTGGGAAAGAGCTATTTCATCTACGGAAAGACTGATCAGCTTAAGAAAAACATACCATATGCTCCCCTTATTGACGCTTTCAGGGCTTTAATAATGCAGCTGCTGACAGAGAGCGAGAACGAGCTTATTCAATGGAGAAAAAAAGTTACCGGTCTGCTTAAAAAAAATTGTTCGGTTATAACCGATATCATACCTGAACTGGAATATATTATAGGAAAGCAGCCATCTTCAGATGAGCTGTCTCCAAGTGAAGCCGAAAAACGGTTTCTGACAGTATTCTGTGAGTTTATCAAAATCTTTGCCCGCAAGGGACAGCCACTGGTGATGTTTCTGGATGATCTGCAGTGGGCAGATGCTGCCTCCATAAAACTGATCAACTGCATAATCAGTGAGGCAGGTCTTTCTTCTCTCCTCCTGATAGCAGCCTATCGGAATAATGAAGTGAATGAAAATCATCCTCTATCTCAGCTGCTTAAGAATGTTGATGATGACCAATCGGGCAAGACACACATACACCTCCCGCCTTTGAACTGGAGGCAGACCTTGACACTGACTGCCGACACCCTGCATGCTGCGCCGGGGAATGTGGCTTTTTTGTCGAAGCTGCTCTACCGCCAGTCAGGGGGAAACCCCTTTTTCTTAAGGCAGCTGCTTAAGCTTATTTATGATAAAAAGCATCTCTATTATGATATACAGATGGGCTCCTGGAAATGGGATACCGAAGCCATCCGGAATCTCAATCTGAGTCATGATGTACTTGAACTTTTTATGAAAAAATTGCAGGATGTTCCAGAGGAAACCTGCCATGTTATGAAAATTGCATCCTGCTTGGGAAACAGCTTTGATTTGCGGACACTTTCCATTGTAATGGGAAAAACTTTGGAAGAGACAGCATCCAGCCTGATCACATCGGTTCATGAAGGGCTTGTGCTGCCGACAAGGGATCAAAGTGACGAGCAGCTCCCGGTCGGTTATCCCATGGAGCATTTCACATACAGATTTCTGCATGACAAGGTACAGCAGGCGGTATATTCTCTCATGGATGAGAATGAAAAAAAGGAGTATCACTTGTCCATAGGCAGGTTGCTGCTGCAGAAGTGCAGCAATTTGAATGACGGAATACTGACTATAATGGATCACTTTAACCGCAGCCTGGAACTCGTGGAAGATCCTGAAGAAAGAATACAGCTGGCCCGGTATAATCTGCTGGCTGGAAGAAAAGCCAAAGCCTCAGCAGCATATACTTCAGCACTTAAGTATTTCCGATTTGGGAAAATACTGCTTACCTGCAATTCATGGCAGGAGGCATATAAACTCAGCTATGATTTATTTCTTGAGCTTGCCCAGGCAGAATACCTGGCCGGTAATGCAGAAGAAGCTGAAGAGCTGTTTGACATTGTCCTTCAAAAGGCGGGCAATGAAGTGGAGCGGGCAGGGGTATACAGCCTGAAAGTAGTTATCTATGCCAAAATGGGAAGATATGATGACGCTGTCAACACCGGCATTATTGCACTTGGCAGGCTGGGAATCAGAATTCCCCTCCATCCCACGAAGCTGGATTATGCCAGGGAGCTGCTTGCTTACAAATGGAATATGAGAAACAAGACAATTGAAGATCTCTCCGGCTTGCCTGATATGAGTGTTCCGGAGCAAATCATGATTGCTGAGCTTCTCAGCCGTATGTGTTCGGTTACCATGTCCAGCCATTTTGATCTGTATAGTTATATTATAGTTAAGACAGGCAATCATTCAGCCCGACATGGCAATTCACACTTGGCATCTGTAGGATATTTCGGTTACAGTTTTGTTGCAGGTAATATATTGGGCGATTATCAATCAGGCAGCAGATATGCCGATGTATGCGTAAATATGGCGGAAAAATACGGACATAGTGCCTCCAAAAGCATTATCTACTTTGCAGTAGGTGCTTTTACTGTGCATTGGACCAGGCACGCTTCCTTCATTCTGGAATACTTGAGAAAGGCTGTTGCCTGCAGCAAGGAGGCAGGAGATGTTCTCATTGCCGGCTATGCCCATTGTCTTATACTTGAGACAATGTATTTTTTAAGCAGTCCCTTAACAGACATAGCAGCGGAGGTTCACGAAGCAAATAATATCGCAAAAGGTCTGAAGCATGACACTCTTGCTCTTAATTCAGCTATATATGATAAGGTTATATCTATTTTGCAAGGCGTTAATACGGGATCGCTTACTAAGGGCATATCAGAGTATGACAGTGAAAAGCTTATTGGAATGGTGAAGAGTGACAAGACTTCCATGGCTACCTGTTATTTCCATAAAATGCATTTGAACTATATGGCAGGCAGATATGCAGAGGCCTTGTCAGCTGCCCGTGAAGCAGAACCTTTCACCGATTCCATAATGGGTTTTATGATAAGCGCCGAATATAACTTCTATTATTCACTGACTATAACAGCCGTCTATGAGGAACTGACTGCCGGGGAAAAAAGAGAGGCCTGGAAAAGGCTGAAAAAGAATCAGAAACAGATGGAGAAATGGGCCAAATCCTGCAGGGAGAACTACATGCATAAATATCTCATGGTGCAGGCTGAAACCGCCAGTTTGCAGGGCAGGCATACAGATGCAATTTTAATGTACAATAAGTCAGCGGAATCTGCCCGGGAAAGTGGATATATTCAATGCGAAGCCCTTGCATATGAACTGGCGGCAAAGTTTTACCTTTCTTGCGGTATGATCAGAATAGCGGGAGTATATATCCGGGATTCTTACCGCTTATACAGCAGATGGGGGGCTAAGGCAAAAGCAAGGCAATTGCAGGAACAGTTTTCCGAATTCGTTGATGAGGTGGATTCGGACACCCAACAAAGAAGCAGTGATAAGCTGTTAGCAGAGATGCTGAATCCAGCCTTGCCGGTAAGCAGCAAACCAATAGCATATGCCTCATATTTTATTGATAAGGCTGTTGAAAGTATTTCAAAGGAAACGGATATAAACAGGATGCTTGCTTACTTCCTGGAGATGGCAGCCAGGCATATAGGTGCAGACAGAGGATATCTTTTACTTAAAAAAGACGGTGAATTGTTTGTAAAGGTTGTAAAGGATAAAAATTCCGGTGCAACTGTTACAAATTATCTGCCATTGGAACAATGCTTTGAACTCCCCAGGGCGGTAGTTCGGTATGTGGCCCGAACCAATGAAACTGTAATAGTAAATTGCGGAGAAGATGCGGGAATTTTTAATTCTGATCCTTACATAGCAAGGTCCAACGGGAAATCCATTGCTTCCGTGCCCTTGTTGTTTCAGGGTACAGCAATAGGTGTGCTCTACTTTGAAAACAGTTGGATGCCGGGGGTGTTTGCTCCTGAACATTTGGATTCACTGAAGCTGTTTTCCGCTCAGATAGCCTGTGTCGAAAAAATTCATTCTTATCTGGTAAGGGGATCTGACAGGCAAATGAAAGACTTGTCTTCTTATTATATTGATCCACTCACTGAGCGTGAGATGGAAGTGCTAAGGCTTATTGATGAAGGAATGTCTAACCATGAGATAGCAGAGAACTTAAATATTACCATAAATACAGTAAAAGGTCATATAAAGAATATATATCAGAAACTGGGGGTAAATAGAAGAGTACAGGTTATTGCAAAAGCAAAGGAACTGAACATTATATAAGTATGCAGACAGGAGGTATTTTATAACACTAAATCACATTATTATGAAATTTATTGGTATATTCAACATATACTTGAAAAATTTGCATAAACCCACCCTTTCGGGTGGTTTTTTTTTATTCTGTAAGCTATAAAATGCTATATAACGACAGATTCCACCTGTATATAAAATGACAGCTTTCAGGAAAACGGTAGAAAACAGCACAATAGGGGGTCTTGCTCTGATGTATATAGGAAGTGTCAGGTTCTACAAGCATATAATTTATGCTGTGCTTATTGCCTTGATCCTGCTTGCCGTCTATGGGCTGGTACAGGTGGGAAATTTAGTTGTAAACAAGCATCAGGGCACACCGGAGGAAAGCGGCGGCTTCAGCCAGGCAGTGACTGAGGGGCAAGAGGATGAAAACAAAGACCTGGAACCATCCTTGCCAGATGCCGATACTGCAAATGAACCGCCTGAAAAAGAAGCTGAGGCACCGGATGAGAAGCCACAGCAGCATGATGTTACAGTTCAGGAGGAGGAAGCAGATCCCATAGAAGAAGAGTGGGTATTGGATTTTGTCCAGTCTCGGATAAAGTATCAATCCCTATACCCCGAGCTGCACAATGAATTGCCCGAAATACAGGAACACAAGCCCAAAACCGTATATCTTACCTTTGATGACGGTCCATCTGAAAGAACAGATGAGGTTCTTGACATATTGAAGGAACGGAACATCAAAGCTACCTTTTTTATAGTTACCCAAAACAATAATTTGGATATATTAAAGCGTATTGCTGAGGAAGGACATACTATCGGGATACACAGCCACACTCATGAATACAAGGAAATCTACAGTTCTGTGGAGGCCTTCCTCGATGATTTCAGCACATGCTATAACAAAATATATGAGGCAGCAGGGGTAAGGCCGCAGATATTCCGATTCCCCGGAGGCAGTATCAATGCATACAATAGAGGGACATATCAGGAAATCATATCGGAGATGCTCCGCCGCGGATTTCTCTACTACGACTGGAATATTTCCACTCAGGATACAGATAAATACGCAAATAAGGAGAGGGTGCTTGAAAGCGTGAAAGCAGGGTTTGCAGATCAAAACAGCATCATTGTCCTTTGTCATGACAATCGCAACAAGCATCATACAGTTCAGGCATTGTCGGCTATTATTGACTTCTTTGAAGAACAGGGCTATACATTTGAAAAGCTGGACAACACCGTTGAGCCCATCGTTTTTGCATATCCTACCTAAAAACAGGCCCGTCATTATTGTATCTATAAATATAATATAAAACAGGAGGAATGAAAATGGTTGAAAACTTCAAACAAGCTCTGAGAGAGATATTTATGCCCAAGAAAGCAAGGGAAGAAAGCAAACAGGATGTTTCAGCCCAGGAAACAGCCAAGGCTCAGGCAATTGAGGTCAGCGTTCAGGAGCCGGAAGAAGCCGCCGCTCCGCAGAATGCGGAAGAAAAACGTCAGGAGAAAAATAAAGCAGCCAGGCAGCCTGTCTCCGCGGATTCAGAGGCAGCTGAAACCAAGGCAGCAGGACAGGCCGCGAATATAATAACAAAGGATACCAGGATTGTAGGAACAATCACCACCGATTCAAAACTTGTTGTGGAAGGAGAAGTTGAGGGCGGTATTGACAGCAAAAATATAGTTGTGGTATCAGGGGTTGTCTGCGGCGATATCAGATGCAACTCAGCGGAAATCAACAATGCAAGGGTCGAAGGAAACATAGAAGTTATTGACAGACTCCAGATAAAATCCGACAGCAAAGTAAAGGGTGATCTTTGCGGAAGTGAAATAGAGGTGTCTGGTTCCGTGGATGGAAACATCAATGCATCGCAGTCGGTTAAGATGTACAGCAATGCAAGCGTGATAGGAAACATAACCTCTTCTTCAATATCAATTGAAACCGGTGCTGTGCTGCAGGGAAGTGTAGGTATTAACAGACAAAAAGACCAGGCATGACAGACTTGGAATAATGGAATATTTATAATAGCTGATAAATAACCGGCCTGGCCGCCTGGCAGGTGCCAGGCGGTCAGACTGGAACAAGAAGGCAGGTGAGGAATCACCTGCCTTCTTATTTTAAACCCGTTTATAACTCATACAGCCTTGCAGTGTTCCTGCAGGTAAAAAATGTCCACATGAAGAGTTGAAAGGCTCCATAGATAAGAGCAGACAACCGTCCTATAATTATTATACCAATCCAAAAAGGAATTGATTCCAAACATTAAGGAGGTTGTACTTGTGAAAAAGAATCCCGTAAGAGCGCTTTCTTTCCTATTATGTGTTTTCCTGCTTGCCGGCCTGCTGGCAGGCTGTTCGCAGGAGCAGCCCGGCGGTCCTTCCAACGGCGGGCAGAATCAGAACGGCGGT
The DNA here is from genome assembly GCA_012839095.1 of Clostridiales bacterium. Taxonomy (GTDB): domain Bacteria; phylum Bacillota; class Clostridia; order Caldicoprobacterales; family DTU083; genus DUOA01. Next base: position 7,139 of record DUOA01000135.1, on the reverse strand, counting down.
CAGTCTGAACCCCCGCCGACGCAGGATCAAGACAGCGACAAAGATGAGGACAAAGGAAATCTCGCAGGCATTTCAGTAACCCTTATGGCCTCACAGAACTGGATAAAAGACGTAGACCGGGAACTCTTGGATAAGTTCAGGGAAGAAACAGGAATTGAAGTAAAGGTTCTGGTAACCCCGGACAATGGGTATGATACGCTGCTGGGTACCTCTTTGGCAGGAGGAAGCAATGCGGTTGATATTTTTATGTATTCGGCAGGATCCCCGATGGTTTCAGCAGGCATTCCGGATGTTGCACTTGACCTGTCAGATGAGGAATGGGTATCGCGGCTTGAGGAATGGGCAGTGGCTGCTAACAGCCATAATGGAAAACTTTACGGATTCAGCACCTGGGGCGTGGACTATGAAGGCATTCTGTACAATAAGACCTTCTTTGAGGAGAACAGCTTAACGGTTCCTTCAACCTGGGAGGAATTTGTTGCACTATGCGATAAGATACTTGAGCTTGGGAAAATTCCTCTGTATGAGCCGATTAACGGAGTGTGGCATGCACAAACCTGGTTTTATGGCATTACTGCCGCATTATACAGGGAAAAGCCGGATTTGGCGGAATGGCTGAATGAATCAAAGGACAATAAGCTGGCTTCTCTTGAAACAGCCAGGGAAGCACTTACTGAATTATATGAATTCTTAGGTGCCAAAGAAAACGGCAGGCCCAAATACTATACAAATGACGGTCAGGCAGAAGACTGGTTCGGCAGCTACCCGGCCCTGATTAATCGTGAAACTGTGATGATGGCAACTTACTCAGCCTATCCAGCCGAGCTTAAGGATCAGGGAAGCACGGACGAGTGGGGCATGTTCCCGATTCCGCTGGCAGGAAATGATGCTGTTGTGGCAAACGGGGGAGGCATTTCGAAGTTCATCAACAAAAACAGCGACAATATTGATGCATGCAAAGAATTGCTCAATTTCCTGGCACGAAAAGAAAATTTGGATACCTATTATGCCGCCAGAAGCGATCTTGTCTCGGCTTCCTTTAAGGATGTGGAGACAGTGAAGCCCACCGGCGCAACCCTTGAGGCTGTTGAACGCAGCAACGGACTGCCTCCTGTTATGCTCATGAAGGATATGCTGTACTGGGATCCCGACATCTACAAGTATTTCCAGGGGTTTGCAGACGGGACTGTTACCCCGGATGATTTCCTGAACAATATGGACAATTACAGGGCAGTTATGTTCGAAGCCGCCTCAGGCGAATGATAAAAAACAAGCAGGGATAAGAAACCAGGAGCTTACGGCTAAAAATCTGAGACGGCGAATTACGGTTTGCCGTCTCCTTTAGTTTAATTTTCCCGCGTACTCTCTTATCCGGTAAAAAGGAGGCATGGGCTTGACAAAAAAGAGAATATATCACTGGGGATTCACTGTGCCGGCGCTGACCTTTTATATCCTCTTCTTTATCCTGCCGGTGGTGCTTAACTTCTACTATTCACTGACTGACTGGAACGCGATAAAGATTACCAATGAAGTATCTAACTTCATCGGGCTCAGAAATTTCCGGAAGATATTTACGGTCAGGGAATTGTCAGGCGTTATCACCAGGACAATACTGTTCGGCTTTGTGACAACTGTATTCAAAAATCTCATAGGTTTTTTCCTGGCACTCATATTCAGCGGCAAACTGAAAAGCAAGAATGCATTAAGGGCAGTATTCTTTCTGCCGAGCATGCTTCCTCCCCTTATTATCGGATTAATATTCGGATCCCTGCTTATGACCAACGGCTTTTTCAACCGGCTGCTGGCAGGAATCGGCCTTGAGAGCCTGGTTAAGCCATGGCTTACCACAAAGAGCACTGCTTTTGGTGCGGTTGCAGCGGTTGAAATTTGGCGCCAGACCGGTTTTAACATGGTAATATACATAGCCGGGCTGCAGCTGATAGATAAAACCTATTATGAAGCGGCATCCATTGACGGGGCCTCGGCATGGCAAAAACTCATTTATGTAACACTGCCGAGGATGCTTCCGGCCATTTCCATTAACCTGCTTTTGAACTTATCCCAGGGCCTTAAGGCTTTTGATATCGTATATGTACTGACAGGCGGAGGTCCAAGCGGTTCCACGGAGCTTATCAATACCATGGTATTTAAAGAGTTCGGCAAAAAACTGTATGGAATGTCTGCAGCCTATGGAGTGATTATGTTTTTAATAACGGCCGTATTCGGACTGGCTGCTTTATTGCTGACCGGCAGGCAGACCGATGAGTAAAACAAGAGGTGAACTTATATGAAAGTAAGGCGCAAGGTATCTGCAAAAGCAACTGCAGCAATGAAAGAAGTTCTTGCCTGGGTGTCTGCACTGATCGTAATCATCCCCTTCCTGATCGTAGTGTTTAACTCATTTAAGACAGCCCATGAATCCATTAATATGAGCCTTACCCTGCCAAATGCCTTACACTGGGAAAACTTCAGGGAGGTCTGGGAGGTTGGAAATATACCAAGGTCATATATGAACAGTTTTATCATCAGTGCAGCTTCGGTGATATTCAGCATACTCAGCGCTTCAACCTGTGCATATGTGATCTCCAGGCACAGAACCAAGATAAACCGGGCAATATATATATTCTTTGCCCTGGGGCTGATGTTTCCGGTCAGCATGGTAACCGTTGTAAAGATTACAAGGCTTTTTGGGGTCTACAATACCGTCTGGGGGGTAATCCTGATATTCACCGCCTTAATACTGCCCCTCAGCGTTTTCCTGTATTACGGCTTTTTGGATTCAATTCCGAAAGAGCTTGATGAAGCGGCCTTGGTTGACGGTGCCGGCGCCCTGCGGATATTCTTCCAAATACTCTTTCCCGTACTGAAGCCTGTAACGGTTACGGTAGTGACAATAAATTTTTTGAATTGCTGGAATGACTTTATAGGTCCCCTGTATATCCTGCCTGATCCTGACAAGGCCGTCATAGTTCAGCAGGTGTACAACTTTTACGGCAGGTTCACCGCAAACTGGAACCTGGTAAGCGTAACCATACTGTACGCAATCCTGCCCGTGGTGCTGGTATATTTATTGGGCCAGAAATACATTATTTCAGGCATGATTTCGGGAGCGGTAAAGGGTTAGCTGAAAGCGGTTGATTGAAGAATCTTACAAATGATGCTATAATCTTACAAAACATGATACATAAACGTGAGGTTTTATGTATGACTAAGAACTCAATAACATTAAGGCAGTTCAAAACATATGCCATATTCTTTAATCTCCTGTTTTCCGCCCTGTTGATTTTTTCAATAGCTTACATCGGGGTGAACTTAAACAAGCAGGTTGTGGAAGCCCATGAACAGGCAGTTATAAACATCAGCATGAGTATTGAAACCTTTTTTAAGGAGATGAATGATTTTTCATTATCGCTTTCCAACTCCGGCGAATTTAAAGACCTGGCCATGAAGACGATCCCCGCTGAATACAGGCTTAACAAGCCCCTTGGAGAGTATTTTACCCGGATGTATCTTATAGCCATTAAGATGTTTGAAAAAAGGTATATGATAGGGATATATCTGCCGGGCAGCGATTACATCTGGATGGGCAGCAATTATTTCATCAACAGTATTTCAGGCATTGAATTCAAGGATGTGCTGAGCAGATATGAGTTCGGGGAATTTAAAATAGAGGTAATTGAAAAAAATCCTTTCCTGGAAGAATCGATTCCCAATAATCCTTACACTGCCAATGATTTGGTCAAGGTGATATCCCTGTCAAGAATACTGCATAACCGGCTTCCACTTTATTACGGGGACGGGCTGCTTGATGTGCAGATACCCTATGAGGAGTTTGAAAGGCAAATCAGCCAGGTTAATGCGGAAAGTCAGATACAGATATCGGTGTACAACAAAAAGGGTGAACTCTTATATGGAAACAAGAGTGATTTTTTTGAAAAACGCTTATCCGGTAAGGAAAAGATAGTAAACAAAGAAATAAAACATCAGAAGAACCTAATAAAAGTTACTCCCTTGCTTTATTCAAATTTATACATGGTATCAAGCATTCCGTCCAACCGGTTATCAAAAAGCATGGCTGTTTATATTGCTTTTGCCGCTGTAATTTTTGTTCTGCTGAATATCCTTCTTTTGTTAGTCACATATAAAATATCTGCCAAGGTTACTGAACCTATCAAGGCCTTAAGCAGGAGAATTGAAAAGTTCAGCTTTAATTCAGATGAAAATGAAATTGATGCACTTAGATTTTTTCAAACGGATATCGATGAACTGAATGTATTGTCTGATACAATTGTTAAAATGCAGGAGAAGATAAGGGACTCCATGGAAGAAATAATCAGTCTGAGATCCTATGAAATACAATCCCAGCTGCTGTCCCTGCAGGCCCAGATGAAACCCCATTTTCTTTACAATACCCTGATGACCATAGCATCCATGGCTGAGGAAGGAAGCAATGACAGAATCCCGGCGATATGCGGGCATATTACAAACATGCTTCGCTATATATCTTCAAGCACTGCAGCCGGTGTCCTTATGGCAGAGGAGATATCCCACATAAGGGATTATGTTTGCATAATGAAAGAAAGGTTTCCCCAGACAGAAGTAGAATATAATATTCCGATAGAGCTTCTTGATCTTGTTATACCAAAGCTTGTAATACAGCCCCTGGTGGAGAACAGTTTTAAGTACTGTGACAGGCTGAACTGCAAGATAAATATTTCAGGCTGCATAGAGGGCCAAAAGTGGCGGATAGCCGTTTCCGATAACGGAATAGGTTTCTCAGAGGACAAAATTAATGAAATTATGGCCAAGTGTGCAGACTCTCTCAGGAATTACCGTTTACACAGCCTTGAAATCGAGGGAATGGGGCTTGCCAACATCTATTCCAGGCTGAAGATATATTACGGTGAAAATATGATTTTCAGGATTTATAATAACTCCGGGGAGGGAAGCACTGTTGAAATTGGCGGTTTGATTTCAAGGGATGAAGTCAGAAGGAGATTGATCAGGGAAGGGTGAGGAGGAGCCCTATGTTATATAAACTCCGTATTATAGTTGTTGAGGATGAATATAGGATCTTAAACAGCATTGTCAGAAAGATTAACAGTTATGATGCCGGCTGCGAAGTTGTTGCAACAGCGGCCCATGGCAGGGAAGCCTTGCAGCTGATTGATAAGCATCGTCCCAATGTTGTTATTACTGATATTAAGATGCCGGTGATGGACGGGCTGAAATTATCAGAGATAGTAAGGGAAAAATACCCTGATATTTTTGTGGTAATCTTAAGCGGATACTCTGACTTCCAATTTGCCCAGCAGGCCATCAAATTCGGGGTTTCCAAGTATTTATTGAAGCCGGTGTCCGGAGACAGACTGATTGAAACCCTGGAGGAAATAAGGACCAGGCTCAGGAAGGTTGACAGCAGAATAAACAACACTATTTGGATATCAAGGGTAATACAGTCCAACACCAGTGACCTTGGCCGGCTTCCGGACAAAAAGTGTTATTATGTTTTTGCCGTTAACTTCTTCAATCTGTGCTATGATGTCAAAGATAATGCCCTGAACTCAGAGTATTCCAGGTTCTTGGAGCCTGTGGACTGGAGCCTGATACTGAATGAATTTGATGAATGTAATTGGTTTGTCATAGACGACTTTGCGGTAAACAGAAAGATAATTATTATCTCCCTGACCGATGGATCCTGCCGGTATGCAGAAAATATTGCAGCCTCAATCATGAACAGGTTTAAAATATATTATAAGGGCATTCCCATAAACATCTGTTATCATAATGGAAAAATAAGACGTGAGGATATCTGGAATTATTCCAAACGTTTAAGAAATGTGCTGGAGAATTCCGTAATTCCTGCAAAACCGGGAATCTACCAGCTGGAAAAGGATGAAAATGCGGCTGACGATACCTTATGCGATATAGCAAGCCTGCAGATAAAGGAAGTTGCGAAGCCCCTGGCAGGCAGGTTCAGGTATAAGGAGCTGGAGGCCAAACTGAATGAGATTTTTTCTTTTATGATTGCAAGGGATGCTCCGCAGAGACAGGTGACTAAGATTGCATCCCATATTATTAAGTTCCTGGAATACTCTGTTGAAAATCAAAACGGGCTCGACATAGAAGAACTCAATGAACTGGAAGGGGAATTCTTCAGAATACTGAGTATCTCGCAAAGTGCTGAAGAAATAATTGACTCGTTCAGGGAAATAATGAGCGCCTGGTTGATGCAAACTTATGAAGATATTACTGATTTAGAGTTTAAGAAACTATTGCTTCATTATGTTGACGAAAATTATAATTCTATCAACAGCATGAAGGAAGTAGCAAGCGTTTTTAACTACAATTATACTTATCTGTCCAGAATGTTTAAAGAATTAACCGGAACTACATTTACGAAGTATATAACGCTCAAGCGAATTGAAGCAGCAAAGCAGATAATGTCGGATTATCCCGGAATCAGCATAAAACTGGTCGGCAGCAAGGTGGGGTATACAGATCAGCATTATTTCAGCCGAATGTTCAAGGCGGTTACCGGTATTAGCCCCAGTGAATTCAAGGTCAACTGAGATAAGCTGATATTGACATAAGTAAAAATAATGCACATCAGAAGCTAAACTTATCCATGTAATATTCTTATTGATTCTTTATAATGAGAACTACTGGGAACAGTAGTTTTTTTTATCATTTTTATCACTGCAGTATTGGAATTCAGCATGATAATTATCAGGACCTTTATCGGCATTATGCTGCCGAACACATCGGATAATTCAGAAGGGGGTTAACTCATATGAAAAAGGCTTTCTCCGGGCTTAAGAAATTTGCAGCTTGTCTCTGCAGCCTGTTATTGGTGCTGCAAATGAGCGTAAATTTTACATTTGCCGCGGCTTCTGCATCCCTGGCAGGCGATGAAGCAGCCCAAATTACCGCTCAGACTTTGACAGAGCCGGTGATGCGTTTTGATATGGAGACGCTGCAGGACGGCAAGGTGATTGAGGTAATAAGTGGAACCGGCTATGATGTCAATGGTGATGCGGCCTTGACAGACGGACCTCAGGGTGAAAAGGCATTGGCCTTTAACGGAGTTGACAACTATATAAATATCGGCACCGTGTTCCAGCCAAAAAATGCTTATA
>DUOA01000134.1 GCA_012839095.1 Clostridiales bacterium | reverse complement strand
GCTGAAATAAATAAAAGAGAAAAACATTTCATAATTAACGCTGATATAATGAGATTATTGCATATATTGCTTTACCTGTCAATGTGTGGCAAACTTGAGTTTCTGCAGGATCCAGCCAATATTACCTACAGTTTATAAAAATCTGTATTATAGCATGAAAAAGAAAAAAATAAGGAATTCTCCTCTTCTTTTAAGCCCATTGAGCTGTCAGGATAAACCTTACCAAAAAAGAGCGTTTAACACACGGTTCAACGCATACATGCGTTAAACCGTGTGTCAGACAGACGATTAAGGATTTTTTCTAACCATCTTTCCACCACATCTCGGGCATGGTGTTGAAGATGTGTTCCCAAGAATAAGCCTTTTTTCTTCATACTTACAATTACTGCAAATAAAAGTATCATCCTTAGCCATAGATTGTTCACTTCCTTACCTGAGATAAAATACAATTTGATTCTTATATGGAATAACATATCACAGCATATGGCAAACTACAAGAAGTCATATATAAGAATGAATTTGCATTGATCTCTTTATTCTCATCATCTGTCTCCTTGTACATGATTTTGATCAGAATTCAGTAAGCAGGGGGCGGTTGATTCCCGAATAACCAGTTCCATAGGGAATCGTTCAACAATCTTCTTTCTATGCTCAGCAGGCGTTTCTTTTTGCCGGACAATGTATTCAACCGCCTTTGCTCCTATCGTAAAAACAGGGGATGATAATGAAGTCAGTGATGGATTGCTGCTTTGAGCATAAACAGTATTGTCGAAACTGATTAATGAGATATCCTCAGGTACCCTTATATCACTCTCTTTCAATGCCTGTAGTACACCAATTGCTGTATAATCGTTTACTGCAATTATAGCAGTAATATCCAGATTACGCTTGAGAAGCTGCTGTCCATATTGATAGCCTTTTTCAAAGTTTGTAAAATAAGGTGGATCACCTAAAACAATATAGTCATCATAATGCTTTCTTCCAAAATGATCGCAGCACCATCTGAACGCATCCAGTCTCTCCGGCCTGCTGTATTCGCCTGGTGGAGGAGGGGGAGTTCCTGATATATAGGCAATCTTTTCATGACCTAAACTTGTCAGATAATAATAAGCATCCTTCATCCCGGAATAGTAATCTATCTCTAAAAGTATACTTCCATGTTCTGTAATTCCATTACAATCCACATAGGGTATACCGCTCTTTATGATTAGTTCACTCATCTTTGGTGAAACTTCACTCATATAAGTATTAAAAATAATTCCATCGAATTGTCTGGAAATAAAGTCCTCGATTACGCTGTCAACATGTTCGGAAGCAAGACTGATGGAGAGTACATAACCAAACTTATTAGCTTCATTATGAGCTCCCTTTGCCAGCAATGCGAAATGAGGATTAGTAATTTCATCAATAATAAGCCCTATGTGCTTTGAAGATTTAGTAATAAGGCTTCTTGCAATCAAGTTTGGTTTATAACCCAACTCTTCTATAGCCCATTCTATTCTTTTTTTAAGCTTTTCGCTTACATTACCTTTTTTATTTATTACATTGGATACAGTAGACGGAGCCACACCTGCAAGTTCAGCCACATCATCCCTGGTTATTGTTTTGGATTTTCTATTCAATATTTCATCTCCTATACGAATGTTTTCCTGTTACTGTGAAATAAATATAATTCTGCACAATAAAAACAGAATTCATAAGAAAATGACTTTACCTATCGTTTGATATAACTGAATATACATAGTTAACTCTTCCGTACGGTGCTGTATCGCCATTTAAATAAAAATCCTCTATAGTCCAATCTCCTATGCCACCATCTACCCATTTGAAGTGGACTTCGAAGTCGCTGATTCCCTTTAGTCCAAGCAACTCCCTGGAAACCGACAGCATCATTTGATTACCGGCTGTATTTAATGGAACTCTGCCTTTATGCTTCCATCTCCATCCACCAAGGCTCTCGTGTAAAATAGAAAAATCGCTGTCAATAAGCTCCAAATTAACTGCATACTGGTAGCCCTTCCATCCTATACGTTGATCTCCTTCAATATGAAGAAAAAGTCTCATCCACGGCTGAAATGAATATTTTTTTATCGGGTATTTGGTTTGAACAAAAAAGTACAAATTATCATCATCCCGCGTCAGTTTCAAAAGCTCTACTCCATTTGATCCGGCTACATTATTATATACAATCCCGCCATAGCCCGTATGATTGCGTTTAAGAGTACCAAAGGGCATATTGTAATAAACAGGCCCTACATCATCCCATTGTTTGAATGTACCACGTATATTGATTGTCTTATTCGGTCCTGCTTGCAGAACGGGATCTGTGCCTTTAAAACGCCTTACATAGTCGATGAGCTGCATATAATAATTGTCAAAATGTCCGCCTTTCATAGGTTCTATGTCCCTGCTGTACTCTTGATTTGCTTGATCAATAAAAGTCACGGGGCGATCCTTAGGACCTTTATATCGCCCCATGGTCCATTCATTCCAACCTGTAACAAATATGATCTTAGGATCCTGTGTTATTGCGTATTCCCATTGCTCAGCAAAGTTAAAGCCCCAAAGAAGTGCCTCAGGTTTTTCATCGCAGTGTCCGTCATGAAAGGTACGTCCGCGATTCCGAGTTTCTCCGTACATGGCTGAATCTCCGAATTTTATCTGTGGGTGTTGAGCAACGGAAACGCTAATTACTTCCGCTCTGCCCATCTTGTCTCGAAATACATGCTGCGGCCGCTCAAAGGCCATCCATGGGAAGCCTCCCTCCTTAAAAGGTTCTGTAGGCCATTGAGACAGTCGGAAGGTAAAGAAATCCTGAATCTCCCTGGAACATTCCCAGGGCAGTCCAATTATTAGTGGTTTTCCTTCCCAGTAAAACCAGGTGTCAGAACAGAATCCGGTTTGGTAAATATCTTCATAAATTTCCTGAATTGTTTCTCCGGATTTTGTGTTGGTATAATATACAACTCTGGGAACTTTCCACCCTTCCTGTATATACTCATTCAATATATAAAGAATCTTCTTGCAGTGATCGCGGAATGTAATACGGTTTGTGGTGTCGAATACCAAAAAATCTATATCTGCTATTGAGAGCATTTCTATGTGTCTGCGTATCACCCATTCATCTTTTGTCTGATAGTAGCCAAAAAGAGGTTCTCCCCAATGATACACACTTTCCTTTTCTCCCCAGGCGGGATGATCGTAGTCCAGAGCAGCTTCCGGAGTACGATTCAGTACCTCACTTACATTAATCGGTATACCATTTCCATCAGATTTATGCACAAAGTAAAACATGCCTACATAGCGATCTTCTCTTCTTGGTCCAACTTCCTCTATGCCAGGAAGCTTGCGTCCTAAATCATCTATTGCAGCAACCGGACCATTTATTTTACTGTAATGCTTATAATCAGTTGACAGATTCATATAAACCCCCCTTAGTATAGTATTCTTCTAATCCTCACCCATTTTAATTGCCTGACTGATCTTCAGAGTTGACAGTTTTCTGCCCAGGATAATAAGCCCGCTGATCAGCATGGTGACTACCACAAATATAAGTTTCCTGCGATCCTCTCTTAAATAAATCACCCTGAAAGGTGGAACTTGTTCTGCAGCGCTGGAACTGAACTGAAAAAGGGGTATAAATAAACCGCTGGTCGCTGCGCCTATAACAAAACCCATGACTATGGCAAGCACAGAAGTCAGAATCAGTTCCCAACCGATCATCAGGATAACCTGGTGTAAGGGACTACCCATAGCCCTTAGCACACCAAACTCCATGCCCCTTCGATTAAGTGCCAACAACCAGTAAATAAGAAATCCTATGAAGGTAATAAGAATTGAAATAAGAAATCCCAGGGTTAATATGCCATTAACAGCTAAACGTATGGGGTCATTTCTTTCCTTAATGACTTCCTGTCTGGCATCTCTTATATTACTGGCAGTTACACCTTTGTTGCGGATATCTTTATATAAAACTGCGCTGGTTATATCATCATCGACATCAAGCCATATTTCATATGGTTCCAGTTTAAGTTGATTTTGTACATATAAAAGATTGGCGATTACAGCCAATGGTTCTCGCAATGTTTCAGAGGAAGCAATTCGGTTCGGATTCCATGAAGGCCAATAATCCACGAATCCAGAAACAAAAAAGCTTGCTTCACTGAGTTCTCCCCATGACAAGGAAATAGTATCCCCCAACTGTATACCAAACTCCCGCGCAAAGGAAGAGCTGAGCAGCACAGCTGAAGGGTCTATATTAAGAAGATTTAAGTAGGAATTAATATGGTGAGGCAGTAAATCATTTCGAAACCATAATACTTTGGAAAAATCATACGGTTCTATTGCTATCAAAGTCACTCCTGATAGCGAATGCTTATTTGCCCGCACCCTTGCTCCGTTTTTCCGGAATACTTTGGCAGCATGGTTTACACCTGTCAATTCGGTGTATGGCTCAAAAGGAGGTTCCTCATATTGTACATAAGAAGACTCTATGCTTTGTGTACCGATACCGCCCATAGGGGTTACGACCGGCGCATCGTTTTCCCAGGAGGGCATGAGTGTAACATCAGCTCCGATAGCATAATATATTTTCTCTTCCATATTCCGATTCATTGTCCTGGCAGCATTGGCGCTGAAAAAGCCTGTCGCTACAGTCAGTATCAAAAACAGCATTACAATATGATATTCCCTATTGGCTCTGCTTACTTTTATCAGGGCAGCATATGCATCCGGCTTCCACCATCGCTTACCCAGCCTGTATACAAGCATAATCATCCAGGGGTAAAGTCTCAGAAACAGCAGTCCGCAACCAAGTATAAACAGGGTAGAGGAACAAAATAAAAAGGAATCCATGTTTATGTCTTTTGCATCTGCTCCGGTTATGGATAGGATTTGTTGTCTCTGCTGAAATAAGTAAAGCCCAAAGCAACTCAACCCAATTAGGATTCCATCCAGATAAACTCTGCTCCAGACAGGCAGCTTTTCCTTTCGGGCAGATTGCTGCTTATGCAGCACAATACTTGTTCCTGCGGCATGGTTAGCAGGATAGAGTAACATTATTACAGAGGCTGCCACAGCTGCAAGACTATACCTGTATACTTCTGCACTTAGGTTTATCTGTAAAGCCTTCCGTTTTACAAAGGCCATAAATCCGCTGGAAGAGCCCAGTAGGCGTGTTAACAGCAATCCGAGGAAGGGACCTGCAGCTAAGGCAGCTGCAGCAAGGACTAAACCTTGTATTAAATAGAGGAATATAATCTGCATGCGGCTTGCGCCCCGGCTTTGCATTATGGAAATTTCGTTCTTCTCCGATTCTACAATTAATGCAGACACCATGCAGATATAAAATACCAGCAGCAGCACCGCAGGAAGACTTAGAGCCCATAATATCAGTCTCAGTATTTCCTCATCATCCACATATTTTTCCAAAATCTCAACTGCTGGTACATCAACTTGAATGTCTTTATGGATTTCCTGTGCGAACATTTCAAACTTTTCCCTGCTGCTGATAAAACGGCGGATATCCCTTAAGGTAATTTTTGTATAATCAAAAGCATAGTACCATTCTATACTTCGAAACAAAGGCTGATCGGAATGGACAAAATCCTGGGAAAACAACTCATAGTGTATAAAGAGACTGGAATGAAACCCACCAGCATCCTGATACCACCATGCATCGCTCGAATCCTCCGGTTCAAAAATCGCTACCGGTTTAATCAGAATGTCACGCATTTTATTGCTGCCGGGTTCGGTCATCAGATAAACCTTATCCAATACAAGATCCAGTCGATTGATTGCTGTTTCAGTAACCATTACCTCATATATTCCATCTTTTACATCTTTTGACGGCATACGACCGGCAGTCAGGTTGATATGATCTTCCATATCAGTTACTGCTTGAATCAATGCCCTTCGTCCCCTGTCCAGCTTTCCTGTGACCAATTTTTCTTCAATTATGGGGTATTCCACCGACTTACCGCTTTTAACTTCAGCCAGCAAAGGCATACCAATGAGCTTATCTGTGTTCTCTTTAATATATTCGTCTATTTGGCTGTATTTTTCTTCCCGCTCTGTATAGGGAACTGATGCAAAGAACTCCATATAGATAAGATAAGATCCTCCAAACTGTCTCTTCAGCTGCTGAGCCTGTTCTATTTCCTTAACTATCAGTTTTTGCAGAATCCCATCGGTGTACATTGGTACACAACTAATCAGTGCAATCGAGAACACAAGGCCGAGAAGGTGGCAAAATACCAGCAGTTTGTTTTGGAACATTTTTCGAAAAACCATTACCAATACCGCCATTGCTGCCTCCCTATCGCAGAATTACTAGTTCCCCTACTTCCAATCCCTTTAACACTTCAACTTCCGTAGCACTTTCCAATCCTATGTCAATATCGATTTCCTTTTTTGTATCCTCCTTTAAAATATGTACATATTTTCTACCCATGTATTCTCTTACGGCCTGCCTCGGTATAATAATGACATCTTCCTTTTTCTGAGTTACTATGGAGACTTTAGCCATATCTCCCACCTTAACCTGATGATCGAAGGAGTCAATATCCAGCAGGAGTATGTTCTTGTAACGCTCATCAGTTTCCGGAGGAAGGTCTGCCGGTGTGCTGACTACTTCTCCAACGTATGATTTCGTATCTACGGTAATCTCTGCTTTCATTCCTTTCAAAATTGGGCTTGTACTGCCGCGGGGATACTCCATTACCAACTGCAGAGCCCGGGGGTCGGCAATGGTAACCAGTTTTTGGAATGGTTGAATAATATCGCCCTCTTTTATATCGGCTAAATGGATAACTTGACCGTCTATGGGAGATACGAGCCTGGTATGCTCGAAGCTGTCTTGCAGCTTTTTCAATTGATATTCTATACTCTTTTGATCAATTCGGTTCAGATCGATTTGCAATTGCAGATCGCTGATATTTGCATTGGCATTGTTTTTAAGAATCTTATTCTTCTCCTTCTGTAAGTGTTTAATAGTCAGCTTAACCTTTTCCAAAGCAAATTCCTGCTGCTTAATAGCTGATTCCAAATCTTCCTTATTAAGAGATATTAGGGTATCCCCTGTCTTCACTTCATCCCCAATTCTTACCTCAACTGAATCTACTCTTCCGATATCCTTGAAATACAAAGTATGCTCCTGAGAGGACTGGAAGACAGCTGTACTGTTCACTGCTACCACTATATCACCTTTCTTAACCTCATATAAATGATAGGTGGGAGTTACAGGCATTACAACTGGTGGAGCAATTACTTCCTCTTCCTCCGGAAAAAAAGCACAGCCTGTCAGCAGGTATAAAAGCAGACAGAACAGCAGAATTTTTTTATTTAATTTCTTCATGCCCCAACCACTCCTGTGATTAAACCCAATTTTTCTCTCCTACTATTTTTCGTGCGAACCGACATACTTCCTCATGCTCCGGTCCATCAATCAGCCGAAAGACATCATAAATGGGCTTGGGGCTGCCTGGCTCATTGGCTGAGGGGCTGCTTTTGTCCCTTCTCCACAGCCCGAGATTAAGTCCAAATTCATCCCGATTGTCCACATGAGCATGCAGAATAAATGATTCTATACCTGGGGTATTAGCTACTTTTCTGTAAGCGAGACAATATGCAGCAGCCTGTAAAGCTTCACTCTCCTCATTCTCGTCCGAATGAAAGCCCTGTTCAGATAGAATAATATGACGAAGTTCACCATTGTACAAAAATGCTTTTTGACTTAGAAATTGTGATAAAATCTCAATATTTCGGAAAGTAATGCGCCCGGTATCAAAGGAATGCTGTGCTGTTTCATCATTCCAAAAGTCAGCATGAAACAAGTTTTGAGGGTAAGGGTGGTATGCCACACTCCATTCAAAATTTCCATCCCTATGGCTGTATTGGTTTAATAACTCCAGTACCTCTCTGCCTTTATAAAATTTAAGCGGATCTTCCTGAAAGGTCATGGTCCAAAAATGATCCATGGAAATATACACTCTTGCCCTGTCGTATTTCTTACGGGCAGCAAAGAAGGCCATGCGCAATGCATAGGTATATTCTTCCATGTAATCCTGTACCGTTTTTTTGCCGGCATTGCACCAGATCCATTGAGAAGTTACCTCATTGCCAAGAATATAACCGCAAGCTCTGCCATAAAGCTGATCAGGACGAGTATATCTCTCTGCAACAAACTCTATAAAAGCACGAAATCGCTTAAGACCTCTTTCTGTGACAACAGGAAAAGCACTGATTAATCCATCCGGATCGTAATCCGGATGGATTAATTCCTGCAGCAGTTCTGGATGTATATCATATCCATCCCATTTCATGCTGTTTAGTAAAATAAGGGTTACCACTACCTTATTTTCTGAAAGTTCCTTTACCCTTCTATCGAATTCCTCTACCCGCTGACGATGAAAGTAAAAGACTTCCCCGTCCATTTGGTATGTTATTGCATCTCCATTGTCGTCCGGTATCATAATACTGGGAAGGTTCAGATTCAGTGCGGCATGCCCTATACCCAGCCTCAAGGCATCATCAAGCATTTTTACCTGAAGGCCCTTTATAGTATGGGATTTGGGATAATCGTATGAATGGAGAGAAATCTCATTCAAAACAGTTGCGTAACGAGGCCCGGCAGCTGTAAATGATGTAGCATTATCCAATTCTACCTTTATTCGAAAAGATGAATAAATCCGATCCCTGTCATCGATCATTCGTTGAAATCTAGTACGAAAGGTAGTATATCTATCAGACAATTGGGAGGTATCATATTTGATTGCATCATCAGCTATCTTTTGGGCTTCACCGTCAAAATTACAGCTCTCATAAACACCCCATACCCCTCTAAGTAATTCCACAGGACAGGCTCCGGTTATATGAATAATATCTCTGTCTGCGATTATTTTATCAATGCAAAAATTCTTTCCATCCATTTTCTTTTACTCCTTTTCCTTATACACGGCGATCCACTTACCGGCTTCATTATCTGATATTGTGAGTGACAGGGATGAATCAGTCCATTCAAAAGGCAAGTTCCAATCTGTTTGGTATACTTCCCCTTCACACACTTCCACCTTCCAACCCTCGGTAGAATCAACCGGTATAGGAATAGACAGCTGAGTGGGCCGATCCACTTGTATCAGATAAAGTTGATCAATATTTTCATATAGCCATTTTTTATCAATTTCTGTCCATATCAGTTTGGCTGGTTGTTCCGCAAACCGGTATTCTATGTCATCTATGGTAATTCCGGTAGTTCTATTCCCAGCAAAACCGGTCAGTCTTCCACCTGGATCAATTCTATATGATAAAGCATCTTCTCCTGTATATGTTATGATATGATCCAACAACTTTGTTTCATTAAGTTGAATTTCAACCGGAGGCAGAACTCTGCCGCGAAGGTACTCACGATCCTGCTCGTCATCTCTAAAGAATTGACCGCTCCAGTCTTCATGGAAAGTACGGTAATGGTTGGCAATGGAGACTGCACCGTTCATAAACCGGTTAATTATATAACGGCTGTCGGCAGGTCGGGATAGCGCTTCCGGACCATTTTTATCGTATGCCCCCACCGACAATAGAATTGAGAACAGCGTGTCTATATCTCTGCCCAGAGAACAGGACTGATCATCTCTTGGCCTGAATCCCAG
>DUOA01000133.1 GCA_012839095.1 Clostridiales bacterium | reverse complement strand
GCTTCCCGTAACACATGATCTCCCAGCAGGGGAATAATAATGGATCTTATTTTACATTCCAGAAGTCCAATCGTGGCTGCTCGTTTGTAATCCTGTATTCCCTCCGTCGTTTCCAAACTGTTCCTGATGATCTGCTTTTCTGCGGATTTAATGCATTCCTTTACAAGCTTCTCAAACATCTCGCTGAAGTTTCTGGCTGTCTTTTTCAGGGCCTTTTCCGTTGGATCCAGCAGTCCGTCAATAAATTCGGCATGCTCTCCCATAATGGTATTCCAGAAATTCAGTTCATCACACAGGCTTTTTTTCGGCAGTCTTCTGTGCTGCAAATCCTCCAGTGTTTCACAGGAATTCATGTCAGAGTTGCAGTCCTTTCCGAAGGCTCTGTGGGAGGAATTTGCCAGAAGCTGCCGCATTTTTTGAAATACCTGAGAAAAGGCTGACAAATCTTGAACTGCGCCCATGCTGGGCAAGCATCGCAAAGAAGGCAGGTAGCCGTGCCCCTGCTTCTTATATCTTCTATTAATTGTCTTATTTTCAATCTTACCATATTGCTATATAATCAACATTTCCTCATAATTTTCGAGAAAACTCAAAAATTGTACTGTATCTGCTTCTGTGCATTTGGTTCAAATACTTTTCAATACTCTCACCACAGGATTTTACCGCAGCTAATAATTTAATCTGTAAATATTCCTTATAGAATGGCGCTGAAGGTGCTTCCAGACATTCGATTTCTTCATATAACCTGATCAGTTCAGAAGCATACCTGGAATCCGGCATTAAAATCGCTGCCTCTCCCAAGCAAAGTATGCGATCATAATTGGCAATAGTCTGACAATCTAAACGCGAAGAAACATATTGAGTGGTGTTGTTTTCCCATCCGCTGCCAAGTTGTGTATTGCACAAAACTTTATAAATAACAGAGATTGCCTTCGTGTAACAGACTCTGGACAATAAGATTACCAGTTGGTTTATCAGCCAGTAATCATCCAACTCACCGACAATACCACATTTTGTAAATCCATCAGCCAACTGTCTATCATTATATGATGATTTACCAAAGCGTTCATTTGTCATATCAAGGATTTCTGTCAAGTGTTGAGCTCCGGAAATATCACCAAACCATAGCAACGTCTTTTCCAGAAGCTCGGTAGACCTATAGCATTTCAATTCATATGCAGTCTTGACAATATCCATGACCTCTGTCCAATTGGTTATGACCGCATATCGAAACCCACTCTCTTCACCTGCTAGAATTTCTGCTGCAATACGGTCCGGTGAAGTTGAATAGGTAATTGTATCCGGTGCTGGCAATGTTATGGCACCCATCTCATATAGCTTCATCTGTAATTCACTCAAAGGAAGTTCATCCACAGGCAGACCGTCACGTATGCTCTGCACACAAAGTCTTGCAGCTATCCAGCCTACACTCATTACATCAGCATTCATGCGAATATAATTAAAAGTGTCCTGATCCACCGAAATAGCTTTACCAATAACAACCAGGTTGTTTATCTTTTCAGGAAGTATAGAACCTAAGGGAATAGCAATAAACATGGGATTGCGCTGAACGGGCATCAGTCCTAAACGGCCATAGATATTCATACACCTTCCATGAGGATCATAATTGCAGTAAGCCTCGTATATTATATCCGGTGTACGCTTGCCCCTGACAGCATCTTGATATGTTACAACGGCCCGACCGTGTATTCTTCTGGATTCCCTTACAGTTAGCATATGAAACATGTCATAATCAACCAATGATTCCAGATTCCATTCCAAGGCACGTGTCCATTCGGAACGTCTGGTCTGATCCATCGTATCCTGGTCTATGGAACGGTAACCAACCCGCTCGGGTACACATCGATTCCACTGGCTGTAGTTTTGCATGGCATGCATTTCATTTTCACCATAATCGAAGCCGCATCCGGAAAAAACAGCAATATCTGCGTCCCCGGTAGCGTCTATTGTGCGCTGTGCATTAACAACGAAGGGTCCCTCTTCACCGCAAAACAACACACTATTCAGTTCGTTTTTATCATTTACCCTGGCCCCACATGCAATAGTATTAGAGAAAAACTGAACATTGTCTTTATCCATTTCAGATGAATAGAAGATAATTTCAACTGCATGCAGCATTTCTGAAATTTTCCTGCCCATAACTTTATTAGTGAATTCCTTTATTTCCTTCCACATGCCACGGAACAGCCCGTTTCTGTTTCCATAATATAGGTTGTTTACCCCTCCCATTGCCCTGGTTCCTCCAGGATAAGGCTGCAGTTCGACTGCACATACCTGGGCACCTGTTCTAGCTGCTGAAATGGCAGCCCAAATTCCAGATGATCCTGTACCTGCAACCAAAAGTTCAGTATCTAAATGGGGTAACAGTTCCCAGTCAATTGAGACCTCACCACTGGTTTCTACACTAAGAGGCAGAAGCCTGCCATGAATCAGCAATTGATGCTCTGTTGATTGTGTATCCAAATTATATACATCCCAACTCTCAGGGCATTCCAAATGCCAGCCTTCAATATTCACTTCTACACCTGGCAATTCATCAAGATCCATAACATAAGGCAGTATTTCTCCTGGTATTACTTCGGATGTTTCAGGAAAGTGATGAAGCGTCGATAGTATATTACGGGACTCGTACAATGCCCAGGTTCGTATCTCCTGCATTGACATTTCCTGTGGTAAAAACCTTTCAAACTCAAGAAAAGCCTGTCTTTTGTCCCGAACTCCTTTCAGCAGCACTGCATCTATGTCTTTCATTACAAATTTCTGAGGAATATTACAGGTTAAATCCCTAAGCTCTAACCGCATAGTTAGTGGATGACCTTCCAGAAACCGCAAAGTGTTTCCTGTAACGTACCTGCTTGCTTCGCAATGCAGGCTGGCATCTACTGCCAAATTACATGGCAAATAAAACAGGCCATGTTTATCTGCTGCAGCTATACCGGTTAATACATTATTTTGAACAGCAGCTCCAAACACCCGGGTCATGTAGTGTACCTTTATATCGGCATATCTTACCCATTTCATAAACAGCTGTTTAACAGCGCCCGGGTACAGCAGTTCCTCTTGCTCAATAGGCAGGTTAAACCGTTTTGCAATCTGGTTCAGTTGTGACCATAGCAGACCTTGTCGTTCCATAGGATACCATTTCCAGGTGCCGGTTATATCCTCCCCAAGATAGGTACCGCTGCACAGTATAGTTGTCTTATTACCTTTTTCTGTTAAGTAAAAAGCCGTCTCCAGTCCTCTAAGTGTGGATCCTATAACTACACAATTCAATAAACTCCCCTCCAATTTCAGGTTAGAAAAGGAACGGAAGCTGCCTTCCGTTCCCTTCACAAATACCTGTGTACTAATTTAAATCTTTGATTGCATCGCTATTTACATATCAATTTATATATCCTAATTCCTTTAAGGTTTCATTAGCAGCATCAACATATGTCTGAATAGAATATGCTGAGTACAAGGAGTCTATGAAGCTATCCCATTCATCCATGCCGCGAGTTCCATAAATAAACTGGGATACCTGTTCTAAAATATAGGATTCAATATCGGATATGTTTATGCCCTCCGGTTGCTCTACCAACTGACCGTAGTGGTAGTATACTTTAACCTCATTTGCACAATACTCAATAATGTCTGCGCAGTTATCAAACTTTGTCATGCAATACAGCATGTCTGGGCGGCCCAAGAATTGAATACCCCATCCATAGGTTAGTTCATCCATTTTGTCAAGCTTCGTAACAGTACCGTTGCTGTCGATCTCGTAGTGCTCTCCCTCAATACCAAAGCTTAGCAGAAGATCGCATTCTTCAGTGGCCATGTAATTGAACATATTGATGACTGCATCCAATTTTTTCGGTTGATCTACCAAATCAGCATTTATAGCATATACAGCATCATTTCCGGATCTGGATTGTGTTGCACCTGATACGCCGTAATCCGTTTTAATCTGCTTTCTCATAGGTAACCATTCAGCATCCGGGAATACTGAAGTAAGGGTTTTAATTTGGTCTATTTTACTGTATGTGCTCCATGCACCATAGCAGATACCGGTTTTGCCTGTAGCCATCTTTTCATGCAGACTATCCAGGTTATTGGCTATAATTTCTGGGTCTACTACTCCTGCCTCCACAAAGCGGCGTATTTCTTCAGTAGCATAGCGGAACTCGGGCAGGGTCACTGACAAAACTGCCTCATTATCTTTAATCATAATTGTTTCGGGATTGGTAACCCCGTAAGCGGTCCAGAACCCCTCAAATGCCCCTCGGCCAAAGGTGGAAACAGCCGGCCCATAGGTACCACTGATGGCATAAGTGTCATTCTTGCCATTTCCGTCAAGATCTGCTTCATTCATAGCAATAGCAATATCCAGTAATTCGTCAAAAGTAGCAGGATCCTCCTTGTTTAGCGCGTCAAGCCAGTCTTTCCTTATATACCAGCAGTTGTAGTTCTCTTCCGGTCGGCGCGGGATACCGTAAATACCCCCGTCGAATTCTACCCTGGCCCACTGCTGTTCAGTAAACATATCACGGACATTAGGCATTTCGTCCATGTAATCCTTCAAGTTCAGCAGTACACTGTCCTTATAATAGGCTGATAGGTTGCTGATGGTGGTAACACGAAAGACATCAGGGATATCGCCGCCAGCGAGACGTGACACTAAGAGTGATTCGTCTCCACCTGTAGATTCAATATTTAGGTCAATACCCAAACGTGCTTCCAACTCTGGAATAACCGGATCTGTTTCCGGGATAGTGGTAGGTACGCCAAACAGGTTTATAACAATAGGTTCATCAGAACTTCCTGCCGTTTCTTCAGGTGTAGAGCTGGGCTCTCCTACTTGCTGTGTAGGTGAAGGTCCGGGTGGTTTTGAGCAGGCCACAGTCAACAGCATAACCATGCAAAGCATTAAGACAACAATACGTTTTTTCATGAAAATCCCCCTTCTTTATATTTGCTATAATTTTGAAGACCAGCTTCAAAAAATTATAATCATCCTTTAATTGCACCAAGCATGATACCTTGGGTGAAATGTTTTTGTAAAAATGGATATACCAAAATAATGGGTACTGCAGAAACTACTACCCCGGCCATCTGCAGTGTACGTGTTGGAACAACAACATCAGATTCCATGCTGCTAGCACGATTTAACATTTCACGCAAGACAACCTGGAGGGTTCTTTTAGCTGAATCGGATATATACATCAAACTTGCAAAATACTGATTCCAATGGGCAACACCATACATCAGGCCGATCGTTGCAATAATAGGCAGCGAGACCGGCAGTATGATGAAAAACAGAATTCTAAATTCACCTGCCCCGTCAATCCTTGCGGATTCATATAGGCTTGCATCAATGTTGGCAAAAAAGGTCCGGGTGATCAAGAGAATATAGGGTGAAACCAAGGTAGGTATAATTAGAGCACTTAAGGAGTTCAACAAGCCCGTGTTTCTTACAATAAGGTAGGTAGGCACCACACCACCTGTTATGAGGAGTGGTGTAAGGCAGTAGAAGGTAAAAAACTTACCGAAGATAAGGTTTTTTCTCGAAAGTGCATAAGCCATCAATATGGTTACAAAAATATTGCACATGGTTCCAAATACAGTAATAAATACGGTGTTATTAAAACATTGCATTATATATGGTTCCTTCCAGAATTGTCTGTAGGCTTCAAATGTGAATTGTGTTGGAAAGAGAACTATTCCCCCCTGACGAAGATATTCTTCATAAGGAGTCAGGGAAACAGAAACCACATAAAGCATGGGGAAAAAACATATCAAGCCAATCAGAACTAAAATTGTGTTGACAGAAAAATTGTAAATACGGTTCTTAGAGTAGGTTACCATAAGGATTCCCCCCAATGCCTGGATAATTGATTAACAGTAACAATCATAATGAATGAGATAACCGACTTGAACAGACCGACTGCACTTGAAAGAGACAGATTGAAATTTTCAAAGCCTGTTCTAAATACCCATGTGTCAATAATATCTACAGTAGAATAGACGCCTTCATTGTACATAACATAGACCTGGTCAAAGCCAGCATTCAAAATAGTGCCGCACCTAAGAATCAAGGTAAGGACTATTACATTGGTAATGCTGGGTAAGGTAATATGCCATATTGTTTTAGCGCGGGAAGCACCATCTATATAGGCAGCCTCATATAATTGGGGATCAATTCCTGATATGGCTGCCAGGTAGATAATTGCAGACCATCCTGTTGACTTCCATAGATCTGAACCAATGATAAGGTTTCGAAAAACAGAAGGATTTGTTAGAAAAGGAACAGTGGAACCTGTTAATGACCGCAGCCAGTCATTAATAAGACCATTGGTTTCAGAAAACAGTACAAAGCACATGCCATAAATAACAACCCAAGAAAGGAAATGCGGCATATATGTCAATGTTTGTACAGCACGCTTCAACTTATTGACACGACATTCATTTAATAAAATAGCCAGCGCTACTGCCAATGGTATTCCCAATAGCATTTTTGCCATGCTAATCAGCATAGTGTTTCTCAGTAAAGGCCAAAAATAAGGTGACTGTACAAAGAATTTAAAATGTTTGTACCAGGGTGAAGCGATCGGACTGTTAAAGATCCCTGACTTTACACCATAATCCTTTATGCTTACCAGCAGTGCAGCACCTATAGGTAAGTACAGGTATATAAAGTAAAATACGAGACCAGGCAGCATCATAAGCATAAATGCACCCTGAGGCTTTAGTCTATACCACTGGATTCTTAATGATTTTTCAGGAATCTTTCTAATAGGCATGTGCATAAAACTGTCCCCCCATATCACAACTTAATTGTAATAATGGAAGGATAAAAGAACAATCAGCTAACCAGCAAAAATGTCATAGCTTCTATATAAATATCAGACTTGCATTTTTACAACGATTTCAACTCTTGTACCAATATTCTCGCGGGAATGTACATATAATCCGCAGTCTTCACCATACAAATTTTTTATGCGCTGGCGTACGTTATCAATACCAATTGATACCATTCCATACTTATCTGGTTTTTCTGAACTCTTTTGCTCTATTGCCCTCTGCTGCATGCCACAGCCATTATCTTCAATTATTATATGTAGATACTCATCTATCTCTGTGAAATAAATCCTGATTTCACCACGGTGTTTAATACTAGCAAAACCATGATAGATGGAGTTTTCTACAATTGGCTGCAATAGCAGTTTTGGTACTTTAACATTGCCATAAGGTTCACAATCTTCGATCCTAACGTCAAATGAATTGCCAAGCCGCATCTGCTGCAATGCTACATATTGTTTAATAGTTTCCAACTCCTCCTTAAGACTAATAAGTTGACCAATTTTGTCAGTACTAATCCTTAGAAGAGTATCCAGAGCAAGCAGCATACGACGCGCTTCTTCAGTTTTTCCTTGTTCCAGTAATGAATTTATGCACATATGAACATTAAACAAAAAATGTGGCTTTATCTGGCTCTGCAACACCTTATACTCCAACTCAAACCTGATACGGTCTGCCTTCTCCTTTTCCCTGCTTGCTGTTTGCAGACGGTGCAATAAATTGTTAAAACTAGATGCCAGTCTTCCTATCTCATCTTTTCTTTGTATCGGGATAGTCAATACACTACCCTCTGGGAATAGACTATCTACCTGTAATGACAATTGTATAACCGGTAAAATGATACTTCTGCTAATAATCAAAGATACTATAACCAGCAATACTAAAGAAACTACCCCTATTAATTTATATGCTTTCATCATATGTATCAAAGCTTCATAAAAAAGTGAGAACTCAGCCAAGATATAAAGTCTCCAATGCTGATTGTAGCGCAGTCGCTTGACAATCATTTGATTATTCTCCAAATTAAACTCATTTATACCCATTCTAAGCCCTGTGAGCTCTGTACGCAAATTATCATTTATATCGAGCTGGCCTTTGTGAACAACCAACTGTTCCAACAATGGAGATTTATGATCAAAATACACTGTCTCCCCTTTGGCTGTTAATACTAATAAGACCTCCCTAGATGTAAGTTTGTTTGAAATCGAAGAAAACAGACTATGTGGTCTTAATTCAACAACCAACAAACGCTCTTTTCCAGTATGTTCATCTACCAGTGAACGAATTAATGCTATCGCACGTCCTGCCAGCGGTACTGAATAATATGGTTCTGTCATTATTAAACGATTTCTTCTAGCCATTTCATGATATATTGTCGTATCGATTTCCAGGTTGCTTATTAACATTGGTTTGTTAATAGCCAGAACATCATCACTATCTATCAGCATAATACAATCAATATAATCATGTGAATTTGGATAGTTTTCTATAAAGTCTTTAATAGCATCTACATCTTCACTAAGCAATACATCATTTTTAACATACAGGTACATTGAATTGGTCAATTGTTTCATCATTATGTCAAGGTATGACCTGATCATCTCTAAATTGCTGTGTGCTGAAGTAATAGTCTGCTCCTTGACAGAATCAACAGATGTATAATATAAAACACCGAAAACACTAAACAATATGAAAAAAAATGAAACAGCTATCATAAAAATGGTTCTCTGAAAAATGGAGTTTTTCATAAATACCTCTTCACTTATACTTTTTTGGACTTATACCATAAAACTTTGAGAATGCCTGTGTGAATGAACGATAATTCTCATACCCTACCAGTTCTGCTATTTCGTATACCTTTTTATCACTTTTCCTCAAGAGTTCAGATGCATATTCCATTCGCATTGATATTAGCAGTTCCTGGAATGTTTGGCCGGTTTCTTCTTTCAATTTTTTGGAAAGATACCCCGGACTGATACCCACCTGCTCTGCTACATCAACCAGTTGCAGCGTTGAATCTCCTAAATTGGAAGACATAAATTCTTTCGCTCTTATTACAAAATAGCTGTAATTCTCCTGTCTGGAACGCATTTTTCGTATAGTCGACAATAGCTTATCTGCTAGTAGCTTAATATTTGGAGCATTTAAAATATATTCATGTGCTTCCATATCGGAGCTTGCAGCATAACGCAGTTCGTACTTATATAAAATACGGTCAAAAGCCTTGCGTACCATAGACGGATAAAATGCATATCCTTCTGCCTCTTCCATTATCTCACCTATTACTTTTTGAGCAGTTCCGTCAGCATTATCAAGAGCATCAGACCTGAGCATCCAGCTATTCATTATCGCTGTGGGAAGTGGTTCAAAATTAGTCTTTTTGCTAATTACAATCTTAGGCTGAGTTGAATAGAAACCGCGTTCCAACATCAAAATGTTTTTAGTATGTGCATCTTTATAGTAGCTCAAATTTTCACCACATGACGTTAGTGCAAAACAGGTATTTTCCCCTATCCATCTTAGTCCCCCGTGTGTTAAAACTGTTGAAA
This sequence comes from Clostridiales bacterium, assembly GCA_012839095.1. Taxonomy (GTDB): domain Bacteria; phylum Bacillota; class Clostridia; order Caldicoprobacterales; family DTU083; genus DUOA01. The sequence continues at coordinate 9,827 of DUOA01000133.1, read as the reverse complement.
TCCATCCATAAGCTGTATGTATTTTTTTTGAAACCAGCATTTCAAAACAAGTAGTATCCCTCACAATTAAACCAACATCGTCATCAATAGAACTTAGAAATAAATCAAGATTTGAGATTAAAGAATGCAGCGAATCATATGGACGTTGAATCCATGCTGTAACTAAAGTGCCTGTGTATTTGTTGAGAAAATCAATCACACTTTCCTGATATGCATGCAAAGCATCTTCAGACTCTACAACGAGCATACGTCCACTTCTGCGTAACAAATTTGCACTGTAATTCATCTTTGATGGCTGCTGCTCAAATGGTTTTTTCGCCTTTTCAAGGACAAGGGGTAGTTGCTTGCTATAATCCATACCTTTAACAAGGTAATCACAAGCACCAAGTTTTACCGCTTTCTGTGCATATTCAAAATCCTCGTGGACTGTAAGAAAAACAACTTGGATTTCAGGGAAACTCTGCTTGATTTCCGACAGAAATGTAAGTCCATCTAATAATGGCATATTTATATCAGAAATAACTATATGAGGTGCTAATTCAATACACTTTTCTATAGCTTCCTGACCATTAGAAGCTTGGCCAACACATCGACAACCATGAGATTCCCAATCAAACATTGCTAGGCTTTGAAGAAAAGGCACCTCATCATCAACGATCATAACCCTGTACACGTAATTGCCCCCCAAGTGAATTAGCTATTTACCAACCTGTAGGATATTAGGTGGTAGATACATATTATCAGATGCGGAACCACATATCTATATTATTTATTAAACATATCAGCAAATCAGTCACAATAATTCCAATCATCGACTATTTCAAGCTATATTGGAACAATCAAATAAGCCGGCAGGCTGCCGGCTTATTTATCAAATTCTTGTATAGGCTTGTCGATCTTATCTCTTTTCCCAGCAGCCATCCAGCATCTGTCGTATATTTTCACTGTTTAATATTAACATGTAATCTTATTCCCGTCCATGAACAGCCTTAACTATATTACTCCCTTATCGGTTCAAAAACGGGCCTTTCCTCCTCCATCTCCACACATATGACTGTATCAATGTCGTCAGGCCAATTATCCTTTGGCAGGTAGAATTCCCAAGAACTGTCATCTTCACACGTGCGGCGCACCGTTACATCAATCTCTTCACCTGTTGAGAGTATATAGGCTCGTTTTATCCTGTTGCCTATATTCAGCAGCTGCAGGTATGCCATAGGACTAAACAGATGAATGTACAACTTATACGGCTTGGAAGTAAACAGACAGTCTTCAACATCATAGATATATTGATCTGTGGTCGTTGTTGCATATATACTGTCACCATTCAATTTCAGGAATTCACCAACTCGATCCAATATATCAATGCTTTCCTTTGGTATATTACCCAGGGCATCCGGCCCGATGTTCAGAAGATAGTTGCCTCCCCGGCTTACTATTTTAACCATGCGGCGGATTATGCTCTCCGGACTTTTCCAATTTTGGTCACTTTTTTTGTATCCCCAGCTGTCATTGAGGGTGGCCGGCACTTCCCAATCACCATAATATGGAAGCGACGGAATAAAATTATCGCCGGTAGTCATATACTCTCCAAGGTTATTTCCGATTCTTCCGCTGACGATACAATCAGGCTGAATGGATTTTACTAAATCAAACAGTTCCCTGCTTTCCTCGGGAGTCATTCCCATGGGTGTATCAAACCATATCATACCGATATCCCCATAATTGGTAAGAATCTCTTTAACCTGGGGAATGCATTTCTCATCAAAATAGCGTCTGAAGTTCTTGCCGCTGTTGTCCCGGTTGGCTTCACAGCCGTCGGGATGATGCCAGTCCTGTGCCTGGGAATAATAGAGACACAGTTTCATATCATATTTGCTGCATGCCTCTGCAAATTGGCCGATAATATCCCTGCCGTAGGGAGTTGCATCAACCACATTGTACCGGCAGCATTTGGAGTGGAATAGTGCAAATCCATCGTGGTGTTTGGACGTTATGGTTATATATTTCATTCCCCAGTCTCTGGCCAATTTTACATAATGCCCGGCATCAAAGTTTACCGGATTGAACTGTGCTGCCAGCTTCTCATACTCCTCAACCGGAATATTTAGTGTGTTCATAATCCACTCTGCTATTGTAGGAGAAGTTTTCCCCCTATATTCACCTGCCAATATGGAGTACAATCCCCAATGTATGAAGAGTCCGTACTTAGCCTCTTTAAACCACTTCTGCTTTGTATCCTTTATCATTTCTCTGCTCCTTCTTCTGAACTATATTGTCTCTTAAGACACTGTTTCCCTTATCTTCTGCATTTAAGTACAACAGAACCTGAAATTCCGGACGGCATGGGAGTACGCCTTTCATCCGGACATCCTCCGTATGGCGGCTGGCGCTCCGACCATATATTGTTCATTATATTCCCAAAATACGGCCATTTATCTATTACAGCAGGCAGCCGCTTCTCTCCTTGCTCTGTCCCGATGATCCGGTTAAACAGAGTGTTGACCACCCTTATCTCTATTGAATTTTCTCCCATAGTTAAATATTCTGCTATATCCAGCTCGTAAGGAGCTTTCCATATATCACCGACCTTATGCCCGTTAACAAAAACAGTGGCAGCACAATATAGCTTTTTTAGCTGTAGAATCGCTCTTCTGTACCCAATAAAAGCCCCATGTTTGACATCATCATAGCAAAAGGCTGCTTGTCCGTTTGAATACAAAATATCTTTCCAGGCAAATATGGTACGATAAACGCCCTCCCCTGAATAGTGCTCCAATCCTTTAACCTTTTCCCAGGTATCCGGCTTGCCAGGATATCTTTTTACATTCTGCCCGTTAACAGATAAGTCCCATCCGGTTAATTCAATCTCTGCTGCATCCGCATTGCCTTTGGGTGATGATTCAGTTACCGTCTCAGCAGGATCCATGCCCCCCGGGAAAATAACAAAGACAGACTGATAAGGCTCAAACTTTAGTATAACATCTGCCCGAGGTATGCCTGTATCCGAGTTGATTTTAAAATAAAGGGGCCTTATTCTTTGCTCTCCCTCAGTTGGCAGAACAAAGCACCCACCTGTTCTATTCTTAAAAGATACAAGTGTCTGAAGCCTTTGCGGAGATACATTGGCCAGGAAGTAAATATGATCGCTTCCGTGAATACGATGCACATATCCTACCTGTTCTTTTTTTTCGATTAATACATCAGGTGCAAATTCGGCACGAAGGATAGACAGTAATCCCTCACCGCTGTCCGGTGCAATATACCGGTTCTTTTCGCCATTAAAACAACGCTCCATGGCTTCTGACACAATCTGTCGTCTTTCTTCTCTGCCTGTTAAACCGCAGCTGTCTGCCGGCACGCCGCCTGCAGCTATCAGTATCCCTCCTGACTGCTGAAATCGTTCAAGAGTTAGAGCCGTTTGAGGCGGGAGCCGATGACAGTTTATCAGCAGGATAACCCGGTAAACGTTATTCTGAATGCGAATGCCGCCTTCACTGGGTACAGCAAATTCTGTCAATGCCTCATCGTTCAAATAATCAAACCAATAGCCTTCCTTGTTTATCCTGTCAGCAACGGAACGCCCGATACGGTCTTCCAGCCGCATGGCAAGGTGCACATCCGACAGCATATTTTCCGCCCATATATCAGCCTGGGGCAGATAGATGCCGACTTCAACGCAGGGAACACCAAGCCTCAGAAAAGCGGAAACCTTGTGAATGTATTCACCCAAGTGCCTGTAGTACTTCCACCATGTATTGGTATGATTGATGTGGCAGGACGCATAGAAGCTCCAGCCCGGCTCATCTGCATTCTCATGTGTCAGGGAATAGCCATGGTTCACTATCTGATTGATACCATCCAAAAAAACCCCGTCTACAGAAGCCTTCATGTCCTCTAAGGTTTCGGTAAACCTGGGAATTCCCAACCAGGTGAAGGTTTCATTGGATATGATGTTCTTTCCATACAAATGCCCTGCAGATACTGCCATCCGTCTGTGGATGGAATTACACTCCAACTGCCTGTGATCCCCGAAGGTTTCTCCCTCCGGTTCGTCAGCGGCTGCATATACTCTCAGAATATCACCCCAGGTTCCGTGTGCCTGAATTCTGGAGCGGCTCCCATTCCGTCTGCACCATTCAGTCAGGGGGTCAAAAAAATTCTCAATTGTCAGTTCAGACATGGTTAGGAAATAGTCATAACGAACATGAGGTGTAATTTCACCCATATCACCCCAGAGAGCATAGATGAACTTACGAAGATCATAGCCCCTGCGCTGTTCAAAGGCCTCAAGCAGCTCACTGCTCCAATTATGACCATCACACTCGATTGAATCACAGAAAAAACTATCCACTGTGCCCTTTCCCAATCGATCCGTTAGGGGCTGTGCCATGTTCTCTAAAAAACAATCCATGGCCTTCCTGCTGCAATGGTCAATAACCAGGCCTTCTGCACCCGGAGCTGCTTTACCTACCGGCTGCCTGTACCTGTGTATGACAAAAAAACACAGCTTCCAGTTTCCCTCCGGGATTTCTATACCCTCTAACTTTTTTCCCCATACCCAGTTGAAGAGATACCGTTCCTTAAAATGATGTGTAACATCCCTTACTGTTTCCGGAAGCATTACGCTATCCTCCATCCTGCCTATGGAAGCCGCAGCCACCTCTCCAACAAAACGGGTTGTCATATCCTCTGAATATACCTGGGGCCCTCGTAAATCTATCTGATAGGGTATTGCGCATTGCATGGCAAGTTCCTCCGTCACAAACGGGCCTCCGTAAGGCCATCCTGACCCGAGTGTGTAATCAAACCGCATACCCAATTTTTTGCATTCCCTGGCCGTGAAATCCAGTAAATCGAAAAACTCAGGAGAAAAATATGGAATATTGCGTATGTTCTTTTCATCATCGTCCGCAGCCAGCGGATATATTATCTGGAGTTCCACTCCGCCAAGCCCAGCTTCCCTCATCGCATTGAGTTCTTTTGTTATCTCATCACAGGTTGCAGCACATCCATACCACCACCAGCGTGTTAAGCCCCGGGCAGAGGCAGGAGGATGCAGCAATAAGCTTTCATATTGTATTCTTATGTCTTCTCTGTTAACTCTCATATCTATGTCAGATTTGATCAATCAAGTCACTCCTTAACTGCACCGGCTGTCAGGCCTTCCACTATATAACGCTGCACAAAGGCAAACATTATGATTGTAGGAACAAGGGCAATAACACCGCCCGCCATCAATTCTCCCCAATGAACGTTGTACTTGCCGATCAGAGCTTTCATGCCTACCGGTATGGTCCAGTTGGAAGCACTTAAGGTGAAGATGACCCCCATGAGCAGATCGTTCCATGCACCTATGAAGGCAAATACAAATACCGCCACGATACCTGGAAACAATACGGGAATTATTATCCTCCAGAGGGACTGAATTTTATTGCAGCCGTCAACCCTTGCCGCATCTTCCAGAGAAACAGGTATCCGTTCAAAAAAGCTTCGCATGGTAATCAGACAGAAGGGTGAGTTTATGATAACATAAAGGATCAGCAGTCCGAGTTTGCTGTTAATAAGCCCGATATTGGCATATATAATGTATATTGGAATGGTCAGCAGTACGCTGGGGATCATCTGGGAAAGCAGAAAGAATCCAATCACCATCTTTTTACTCTTAAATTTGTATCTTGCAAGGGCATATCCGCCCAAAATGGAGTAAATAAGAACTATGGCTGCTGAACTCAGAGAAAGCAGGATGCTGTTCCTCAGGTAAATACCAAAGTCAAGCTGATTGAACAGGGATTCATAGTTATCCAGTGTAAACTGATCAGGCCAGTATGTTATATTGTTTACATTGACTATCTCGGCATCGGTTTTGAAGGATGTAACCAGAATCCAGTATATCGGTGCCAGCACACCTATCAGGAACAAGGAAAGAAGAAGAAAGCGCCCTGTGCCCAGCAATATGTTTATCAGTCTTCTTTTGCTCATTAAAAATCACCACTTTCTTCATATCGTGTGCTCCTCAGGAAAATGGTGGAATAGAGCATCAGCACTATCATTACCAGCAGCCCCATTGCCGCAGCTGTCCCAAAATCCTGGGTTCCATAAGCCTTGGTGTACATGTAGGAAGTAATGGTTTCTGAAGAATAAGCCGGTCCGCCGCCTGTCATTATCATTATCATTTCTATAGCATTAAACACCCAGATTGTGCGAAGCAGGAGTGTGGTTATCATTGTTGGTGTTATATAAGGAATGGTGATAAGGAAAAAACCCTTAATTCTGCTGCAGCCATCAATGGTTGCGGCCTCATATACATCTGACGGTATGGATTGCAGCGCTGCCAGGTACATGATAGCGAAAAAAGGCACTCCTATCCATACCATTGCCATTATTACAGATATAAGTGCAAGATCAGATGAACCCAGCCAGGAAATTTTTTCAGAGATCAAACCAATTTGCATAAGGACATGGTTTACAATGCCATATTCTCCATTCAGACACCATCTGAACATAATTCCTACAGCAAAGCTGGAAAAAGCCCAGGGCAGAAAAACTATGGATTGGTACAAATTTCTCCCCTTAAATGGCTTTTTTAGGGCTAAAGCCAGAATCATGCCCAGCAGAAACTGACAGCCTACACTTATGAACACCCATTTTATGGTGTTCAGCAAAATCATTGGTATATGAGGATCTGCCTGAAAAATACTGATAAAATTCTTAAGACCGGCAAAATAAATATTGTTCGGTTCTGTAAGCTTGTAATTCAGGAATGCCATTACTATGCTGCGGACAAGAGGATAGCCTGTCATTATCAGCATGGAAAGCAATACCGGTGCCAGGAAGAAGTATGGTTCCCAGTTTTTCCGTTGTTCCGATCTTATGGGAAACCCCTTTTTGTCTTTCTCAATCAAGACCTACCACACCTCTCTATGGTTTGTTACGGCTATATAAGAGCAGGCGCGGAAAGAAACAGAGTTCTCCCGCGCCAATGTCCCCATTTTTAATTAATCGCCGGAGACCAGGCTCTTTGGCTGAGGAATTGTTCCAGGATTATCCTTAAGGTATGCCTTCATGCGGCTGGCTAGCTCATCTGACAGTTTCTTCAGGGTTTCGTCGGCTGACTGCTTACCCTGCAGATAGAGCTGAACCTCGGCATGAAGCGGTCCCTGATGCAGATCGGTATAGTCAAAAGGCCCGTAGCTTGCCATGACAACAAAGTTGGGATCATTCACCTGTGCCAGGAAGCCTGCCATGGGACCTTCCTCTGAGAAGAAGGGATCATTCTCAACATCGGTTCTTATTGGAATCAGTGTCATAACTTTGCAGTATTCTGCATTGTTTTCAGGTCGTGAAAGGAACTCAATGAAAGCCCATGCCGCATCCTGGTTCTTTGAAAAGGAGGAAACCGCATAACCGTAGGATGCTCCTGAAGCTCCGTATGTTTTGCCGTCTACTGTACTGGCCGGCAGCGGTAATACAGTCCACTGGGAATCTTCCATACGCTCCTGGCATATTGCAACAACTTCAGTATCATTATTCAGGGTGCCTGTAAGACCGCCGGTAAAGTTATCCACCATTTCGGTAAATCCCCAGTTGATAGCATCCTTCGGTGCATAGCCTTTCATGTATACATCTGTAAACTTGATAAAGCGTTCCACATTCTCCTCAGAATACAGCAGACAATTACCCTCGTCGTCATACATTCTTCCTTCTGTAAACGAAACAAGATACTCCCGTATGCGATCAAAGGCACCTCGTGCTCCGCGATAAGAGGATCCATAACGGTTTTGCTCCGGGTCAGTCAGTGCTTCAATGAGATAAAAATAATCATCCCATGTCCAGCTGCTAAGCTCGATATTCTTCTCTTCCATCCAGTCCTTGCGGACAAAAATGCCGCCGGACATCAAACCATCGGGTATGGAGTAAATATGACCATATATCTCTTGCTGCTCTGCCCAGTAATACCCTTTGGTAAATGCAGTAAACTTATCTTTGATTCCAGCATTGTCAAGATAAGTATCCAGGGGTATCATCCATTCTGCTGCAACAAATTGAGGAATCCAGCCGGTATAGATATTGATTACATCGGGAAGCTGCTTGGCAGCTGCCATGTTGGTAAGCTTGGTGGCAGCATCATCCCAGGGCACGGTCTGATAGTCCACCTCTACATCCGGGTATTCCTTGTTGAATTCTGTGATCATGTTGCGGAAGAACTGCTCTCTTTCCGGTCTCGGAGATACGTCCATGAAGCTGATTTTGCCCTTCAGTTTGCCTCCGCCGGTCCCGCTTGAGCCGGAGCATCCCGAAAGTACAGCAGTGAACAGCATAAGAACCGCTACTAATATCACTGTGGCTCTTCTCATTTTAGACTTCCTCCCATCTTATTTTTGTTTTAATCTATTTACATGTAATAGATTAACTGTTTAGTGTATTGACGGCCGCATTGCATTCGCTCAATAATTTTGTATAATAATTAGTAATAGTTTTTTGGGGTTTTTATTCTTTGAATGGATTCTTTCATTTTTCAAAGAGCAATTATATCTTCAAGATGTAAGGATTGTACAAGAGGTCATCGATTGCTTTTATAATATTACTAATCACTTTGGGAGTTATAGCCTATAAATGCTGACCCAATCATGATAAATAGGGATAGAAGGGAAGACAAAACTTTTAGATGAGCGAAACTTAATCCGCATTACCACGATATTGGTCCATATAACGAACAAATATCTTCTTTTGTGGTAGTGTGGTAGAACCACTTTTATGATATAATAATACATCATAAAGCTTTTTTTGTAAATATCTTTTTATGAAGAAAGGGTTTCAAATGAGCAAATATTCGATTGATAAAATTATGCTGAGAACACAAGCAGCTGAGATGATAGAAAAATATATTCTGGAACAAGGTTTAAAGGAAGGCGACAGACTTCCTTCTGAAAGAGAATTAGCCGGCATGCTTTCCATCGGACGCAATACCCTCAGAGAAGGCTTACGCAAGCTTGAAGCAGCAGGCATAATAGAAATTAAAAGCGGACGAGGCGCTTTTGTGACCGGGAATGCAGGCAATATTGTCAATATGCAGTTTTCCCTGGATCGTGTTAATTTCCTTGAATTACTCGAAGTCCGCCGCATCCTTGAACATGGCATTATAGATATGGTAATTGCAAATTCTACTGATAAGGATATTTCAACCATTAAGAAATTTCTGGACAAATATATAGACTCTCTTTCCTCCGAAGATGTCCGGAAGATTGAGGATGCAGATACGGAGTTCCATCATGCCATATACAAGGCTACACACAATAAAATGCTCTTTGAGCTTATATATCCCATGGCCAGTGTATTCCATGATCTTTGGGATCCTGATGAAATAGATACTACAGACGGTCTTATGTATAAAATTCTTCAAAGTACAGCACCTTATCATGTCAAACTGTATGAGGCTCTCGCTGATGGCAATAGCAAAAAAGCAAAGGAATATATGAACAAGATACTGGATGCGGATGCTGAACCGTATACATGAGAATACCTGATTCCTGCAAATGCGCATCCTATAAGCAAAGATAACATAAGAAACTATTGTAGAAAGAAAAGGAGCGCACTTGATACATCCACTATAAAGCGCACTCCTAGGCTGCTAAATAGTATGTTGTAAAACTCGTTGGCATAATAATTTTCTTGTCTGCTAATTATCTATTTCTTCAATAGCTTCAGTATCCTCAGAAAATGGTTCGCTTCCCGTAACACATGATCTCCCAGCAGGGGAATAATAATGGATCTTATTTTACATTCCAGAAGTCCAATCGTGGCTGCTCGTTTGTAATCCTGTATTC
>DUOA01000132.1 GCA_012839095.1 Clostridiales bacterium | reverse complement strand
GTCAGAGAGCCTCTCCGGTTTTCCGGTGATTAATAGTTTTCAACAAAAAGCTCGAAGTATGCCTGAGGATGCAGGCAGGTGGGGCAGGTATTCGGGGCAGAGTTTCCGGTATGTACATAACCGCACTTCTGGCATATCCATTCTCTGGTTTCCTCTCTCTGGAACACAATGCCTTTTTCTACGTTTTCCCTCAGCTTGTTGAACCTGATTTCATGGCGCTTTTCTGCATCCGCTATTTTCAGGTATGCAGCAGCAACCTCTGGGAATCCTTCTTCCTTTGCTATTCTTGCAAATTCCGGATACAGCTCATCCCATTCTTCTTTTTCTCCGGCTGCAGCAGCCTTCAAGTTTTCAATGGTATCGCCTTTTGCTACAGGGTAACCTGCGCTGATTTCCACCACGGTGGGCAGCTCTTCCTTCAGACCCTCAACCAGGAAATTGAAAAATCTTTTGCCATGCTGATATTCATTGTCGGCTGTCTCCATAAAGAGCTTGGCTATCTGTCTGTAGCCTTCTTTTTCCGCTGCCTTGGCATACATGACATATCTTGCCCGTGCCTGGGATTCCCCGGCAAATGATTTTAAAAGATTTTCACGTGTTTTTGTTCCTGCTAAGCTTTTCATTTGATAACCTCCTTCTAAGTCTCAACAATTTTATTCATACCCATAATTACAGCAGCCAAACACTTTCACTGAATTTTTTTAGGAAGCAGCAATCGATAACAATTCTCAATTGAGAATGAGGCAAGGAGATTATAATATCTGCCATCTGGCCATTTGTGAATCCAGCATCTTCTTAAGAGGTTTAAAAAGAAACAGAATAATAATAAAATTGGAGACTCCGTGTACCAGGTCAAAGAGCAGGCCGTTTACCCAGTAGGCAAACCCATAAGAAAGCCCGTAGAAAAAGGATTCAGTGATGGCAAAAAACGCTCCGAACAGGAATCCGAACAAGCCCCCTATAATGGCAAAGGCGTACTCTGAGTTAAACTTCCTGCCAAGCATCGAAGTTATAAGCACCAGCAAGGGCCATATTAAATAATATCCTATAACCCAGGTGGAAAAGCCGTACAGCAGAATATCCGTTGAAACAAACACCAGGGTGATAAAGAAGCTTCGTTTCAAGCCCAGTGTCACCGTGAAGAGGATAAAGAGCAGGGTAACAATTTCCACATTGGGTATGAAGCTGAGGACCAGCTTACCGGCGGTAGCTGCTGCACTGAAAATTCCGACCAAAACAATATCACGAATTTTCATATCTGCCTCTAAAAAGTGGAAAGTACAAATTTATAGCTGTCTCCGTCCTGTATAGGGGTGTCATCGGTTCCTACCATGGAGTCTTCACCATTTACCTGGAAGTGGAAATACTCACTATTAGGATCCACTGAATAGTTCATCAAACCCGTTATCATGGTTCCGAAATCAAAGGATTCAAAGCTTGCACCCAGTTCATCCTGCTTTTCCTTTAACAGGTCAGTTAAAAATTCATGATCTGTTTTGTAGGTAAAGGTTTCGTCTATATTTTCCTTTTCAATTACTATCTGTACAGTTACCTGCTTGGAGCCTTCCGTCCCTTTTGGAGCCAGGAACACTTTATATGCTGCAAACAATACAACTGCAGCCAAAATGACTGACACAACGGTAATAATTTTTTTCTTCATTTTCTTCCTCCTGTTTAACAATTCCTTAGTATGCTGTCAAAATAAGGTATCCGGAAATTAACTTCTTAATGCATAAAAAGACTTTCTCTTTGGCCTCCTTTCCCAAGCTGCAGCAAAACAAAATAAAAACCCTTCAACCGTCGGCTGAAGGGGGTATATGCAGCAGGAAGCATAAAATGCAAACCACTTATATACAGGCACTTATACAGATTCTTCTGCCTGTATGATTTGCAGCATCTTGCACAACACCCCTCCATCTACCGTGAAGTTACCGGTGTTTCGTTACAGGCAGGTCTTCCGGCTGAAGCAAACAATAGTGAAATGCGATATACCTTCCCGGTTTCCCAGTGGTTGCAGCCCTAGGGCTGCTGAAATCGCTTTGCTATCACGGCGGCGGGACCGCACAGGATTTAAACCTGTTTCCCTATTAATGCATGTATGCAACCTGTACCAAGCAGCTCTATTTAGTTGTTACAAATATAATATACGATTCCTTCATGCAAATCAATAGGTTTTTGTTACAAAAACTCCTCCATGGTGTATTATAGTATCAAACTACATATTTTTACATAAGGGGTGAGCTTATGGTTGCGCAGATACAGACAAAAGCGCGCAAGGAGAACGGTAAACCATCAGCATTTCTAAGAACACTTCTGCGTAAACAGCCAATGATGAGAAGAGTCTTGCTTTCTCTTACTCCCATCCTCGTTTTTTCCGTGTATTCATTTGGATGGAGAGTATTGTCTGTTTTGGCCCTTGTTACGGCAGCAGGGGTAACCGCCGAGTATTTCTTTGAGAAAACCAGGAAGGGCAAACCATCGGAATCCGTATTGGTAACATGCTTTCTGTTCACTTTGATCCTGCCTGCTACCGTACCCTACTGGATAGCCGTAGTGGGAATTGTATTTGCAGTGGTTTTCGGCAAACAGATATTTGGCGGGTATGCCCGAAACGTATTCAATCCTGCAATACTGGGCAGGGTATTCGTCTTCATTACCTTTCCCGCTGCCATGACCAACAGATGGACAGAACCCTTTACAGGCTTTCCCGGAGGCTTTGCCAAATGGGTTCCCGGGATCACCGACGGTGTGAGCAGTTCAACGCCGTTGGCTGCAGTCGGCGGGGGCGGTCATTTACCCGGTCATCTGCAGCTGCTCTTGGGAAATGTTTCCGGTTCCATGGGAGAAATCAGCACCATACTAATTGTCCTGGCAGGTATTTATCTCATAATCAGGAAAACAGCCTCCTGGAAAATCATAACTACAGTACTGATTGGAGTACTGGGCATGGAAACCATATTCTACCTGTCCGGAATCTCCCGATTCCCTGATCCCCTGTATGCAATTCTTTCAGGCGGGGTATTGTTTGGGGCGGTGTTCATGGCAACCGATCCTATTACCGCACCTTCAACTGAACAGGGCAAAGTCATATTTGGACTGCTGACAGGAATCATAGCAGTACTGATACGTGAATTCTCCCTCTTTCCTGAAGGAATGATGTTTGCAATTCTTATTATGAACTCTTTCGTGCCTCTGCTGGATATCGTAATTAAATCCTGGAAAACCAATACTGCAAAAAGGAGGGTGGCCGCATGAAGGATAAACCCTGGTTCAATCTGGTATTTATGTTTATATGCACTGCTGTATTTACGGGCATCCTTTCCGGTGTATATGTATACTCCCGGCCTTTGATTCAGGCCAATGCCCGGCTGAGCGAGATTAAGGCTCAAATGAATGCCCTTGAATTGGCAATACCGGCTGGTGTTAGTTCGGCGGAATTGGAAGAGCTTTATGAAAGGTCCATCCATGAGACAGAAGTAAATGGGCTCACCCTGTATAAATATGAAAGGGAAGACGGAAGCATAGGTTATGCCATTCCCTTTGAAGGTCCCGGCTTGTGGGGAAGCATATCGGGGATAATAGCTCTGGATCAGGATTTTAAGACAGTACTGGGCATGGATTTCATATCTCAGAATGAAACTCCGGGTCTGGGAGGGCGTATAGAGGAAGATTGGTTCAAGGAACAGTTCCGTAAGATTGTACTGTATGAGGAAGGGGAACCAATACGCTATGCCTCTGCCGGCAGTGAGGGACAGGTGGATGCCATTACCGGTGCTACTTCTACCTCTAATGCCCTGCTTAATATAATAAATGAATCCATTCAGGAGGTTAAAACCCTGACAGGAGGTGGCAACTGATGGCTTCATCCAATTATCGTGAAATTGCAAAGCAAACCCTGTGGACGGACAATCCTGTAATAAGGCAGATCCTGGGTATCTGCTCCGCTCTGGCGGTTACCAATCTGGTATCCAATACCTTGGTTATGGGCATCGGAGTTTCGCTGGTTACCGGCTTTTCCAGCCTCACGGTTTCCGCCCTTCGCAAAATTATGCCCACACGGGTCAGGATGATGGCACAAACCCTGATTATCGCTTTTTATGTTATCCTGGTAGACATAGTTCTGCGCGCCTTTTACCCTGATATGAGCAAGGCTTTGGGACCCTACGTCGGTCTGATCATTACCAACTGTATTATTATGGGCCGCTGTGAGGCTTTTGCTCAGATGAACAAACCACTCATTTCCTTCTATGATGGGTTTATGTCCGGTATGGGATACACTCTGGTTCTTACAGCCATAGCAATCGTCCGCGAGCTAATGGGATTTGGAACTATTCTGGGTTTCCCCATTCTGGGCGATTGGTGGACACCATGGACCATAATGGTAATGGCCCCCAGTGCCTTTTTCGTACTGGCGTCAATAATATGGATTGCACATTCAATTACAGCAAAAAAATCAGCGGCATCTGATCAGACAATAAACAAGGGGGTGCAGGCAAGTGGAAATTAGTCCTTTTGTTATTTTCTTTGCTTCTATCTTTACCAGCAATGTACTCTTAACCAATTTTCTCGGGATGTGCTCCTATCTGTCCATTTCCAGGGATCTTAAGTCCTCACTGGGGCTGGGGCAGGCTGTTATATTCGTTATGACGGCAACAACTGTATTGAATTACCTGGTATACCATTACATACTTGTTCCCTATGAATTGGAGTACCTGATGTACATAGTCTTTATTATTGTCATAGCAGCCTTTGTTCAACTGGTAGAGATGGTACTGGAGCGTTTTCTGCCCAATCTCTATTATACCCTGGGCATATTCCTTCCCCTGATTACTGTTAATTGTGCCATTCTTGGCGTAGCCCTGTTTATGGTTATACGTGAATACAACCTGCTGCAATCCCTGGCCTATGGAGCAGGCGGCGGCATCGGATGGACCCTGGCCATTCTGGCTTTGGCCGGCATCCGGCAGAAGGTGGATGAGACCAGGCTGCCGAAAGGATTGCAGGGAGCAGGCTTTGCAATGATTGTTACAGGAATAATGGCACTGGCTTTTATAGGGTTTTCCGGCATTATATCCATTTCATAGGGGGGAATGATGATGGCAGTTGAAGTTTTACAAACAGTTTCGATTATAACAGGCATCAGTGTATTTCTGGCTGCTCTGCTGACCCTGGCTGAACGCTTTCTGCTGAATTACGGAACATGTAAAATTACCATCAATGAGGATCAGGTGCTGGAGGTAAAAGGCGGAAACCATCTGCTGGGCAGCCTGATACAAAACAATATTTTCATACCCTCTGCCTGCGGCGGGCGGGGTAGCTGCGGGCTTTGCAAAGTAAAGGTGATTTCAGGCGGCGGCCCTCTTCTGCCCACGGAAACCCCCTACCTTACAAATGAAGAGCAGGAGGATAATGTAAGGCTGTCCTGTCAGGTGAAGGTAAGAGAAGACCTTGTTATCCAAATACCTGAAGAGCTGTTCAGCATCAGGGAATACGCCACTGTGGTGGAGAAAATAGAGGATCTTACTCATGATATCAAAGCGCTGTACCTTCGGCTTCCTGAAGGAGAGGAAGTAAAGTTCAAGGCCGGCCAGTATGTGCAGATAAAGGCACCTCAGTACGGCAAAAGCACGGAAGAGGTTTACAGAGCTTACTCAATTGCCTCCTCCCCTTCCCAGCATGATTGCATCCAGCTCATTATCCGGAAGGTGCCGGAAGGCATATGCACTACTTATGTGTTTGATTACCTGAAGGAAGGAGATACCCTGCACATAAACGGTCCATATGGCGACTTCTACCTGCGGGAATCCGAGCGGGAGATTATATGCATAGCAGGAGGCTCCGGTCTGGCACCTATAAAGTCCATTCTTCATCAGATAGAGGAAGAAGGTATTCAGCGCAAAACCAGCTTTTTCTTTGGCTGTGTAGGAAAACGGGATCTATACTATGTGGATGAAATGAAGGCTTTTGAAGATAAGTTGCCAAATTTCCGTTTTATTCCGGCCTTATCAGGTGCGGCGGAAGGAGACGACTGGACAGGTGAAACCGGGCTTATTACAGAAGTGGTGGACCGTCATGTAACGGACGGTTCCAATGTGGAAGCATACCTTTGCGGCAGCCCGGGCATGATCGATGCCTGCATCCGTGTTCTGCTTTCCAAGGGAGTGGCAGAGGAAAACATCTACTACGATAAGTTCTAGGGGGGGATCATGTTGAAGAAAGATCCGAGGTTGGATATAGTGGAAAAAAATATGATGCCGGGGGAAATAAGCCATACCGGATTCCTGGGAAATGACAAAAGAAGCCTGGCAGACATTCTGCTGGACGACGGGCTGACTGTTGCTGATCTTCAGCTTACTCACCAGATTTTGGCCGAACGCATGGAAGAGCTTACCGACAAAGGGCGGGAAGGCTTTGGTTATCCCGTCATGATAGACGGTTTCTTAGAGGTTACAGTGGAGGATTCCCGCGGGAGCATAGCCTGTCCCTTTAATCACATGGGTATGTATCCCAAGGAAAATGTACGGGTTTTAAACAGGAAAACCGGAGAAGAAATAAGCTGGACTTCTTTAAATATACATATGATCCGGGAGCATGGCTTCTACGAGGGTAAGGGCTCGCCCTTCCGGGTGGAACCGGTGGACTTGGTTCGAATTCTGGAAATCAAGGACTGATGGACATAAATGCTGTCTGACTTTGTAAATTTACAAAGTCTTTTTTTTGTGTTAATATGTTGCTATTATATTGAAGACAGCCGAAATCGGAAGTCAATTGGATATGGAAAAGCCCTTAAGGGTTGAACCATTCGAGTGAAAGAGGTGCTTGTAATTGAATATCGCCTTAAAGCTGATTACCTTTCTTGCCAGGAAGCTCATAGCTATTGCTGTCATTATTTTACTTATTGTACTTGCAACCTTTACTGCCTATGATATGGCAAATATTGTTGTAATAGCCAATGACGGTCTTACCCAGAGAGCTGAGGTAATTATTCATAATGAGAATGCGGTTGATTTGAATCGTTTTTTTACTTTGAAATATCTCAATTCGGATCCCATGCTTAGAAGTGAGCAATTCAAGGATTATATTGTTCAGGATTACGACTATGAGCTGAAGATCAAAAAACTGTGGGTATGGCCCTGGGAATCCAGTACTGAAATGATCGTAGAGGAAGTCATACCGGAATCCTCCTGGAAATTTAAAATTACTGATGAAATGAGGCAGCGTTTGATTGAGGCCCAGACGCCGCCCCGGACGGAAGATGAAGATGATGAGGATAATGAAGGCGGAGAAGAAAATCAGCAGGGATCCCAGGAAATCGAGCTGGTGATTCCCAGCCCTCAATGGCACAATGGTGAGAAGATAATTGAAATGCGAAAAGTGGAAGGCCGATGGAAGATAAACGATATTATATTTGTAAAAAGCATTCAGCCGGAGCAGGAAGCTTCGGACTGACAATGATCACATATAACTGATATCAATATGTCAGACATCGGAATTCTCAACTTCAGCAAGTTTAAACATAAGCATGATCAACTTCAGCCGGCTGTATGCCGGCTTTTTTATCTGTAATCCTAAGAAGGGAGGCAGGATATGAGGATAGGAAATCTTGACATAGAGAATCCCCTGTTTCTGGCTCCGATGGCAGGCATTACCGACCTTCCCTTTCGTCTGCTGTGCCGGGAGCAGGGCTGCGGAGTGGTGTACACGGAAATGATCAGTGCCAAGGGACTCTCCTATGGCAGTGAACGGACTGAGAATATGATAGAGATACACCCAAATGAGCACCCCATTGGAATCCAGATATTCGGCTCAGACCCGCTGATCATGGCCCGGATGGCGGAAAGGCTGTCGGAAACCAGTGCAGATCTGATCGATATAAATATGGGCTGTCCGGCACCTAAAATTGTCAGGAACGGTGAGGGCAGTGCCTTAATGAAAAGTCCCAGGCTGGCAGGCCAAATTGTAAAGGAGGTATGCAAGGCATCCTCCAAGCCGGTGACAGTCAAGATTCGAAAGGGTTTTGATGAACAATCAATCAACTGCCTGGAAATTGCCTTAATTGCCGAGGAGGCGGGGGCTGCCGCCGTTACCGTCCATGGCCGGACCCGGGAGCAGTTTTACTCCGGAAAAGCAGACTGGAACATCATAAGGCAGGTAAAATCCAGGCTTTCCATCCCTGTGATCGGAAACGGCGATATATTTACATGGAAGGATGCACTGGCCATGAAGGAGCAGACAAACTGTGACGGCATTATGGCAGCAAGAGGAGCCCAGGGAAATCCATGGATCTTCAGGGAGATTCTTGCCGCTCAAAAAGGCATGATTGTACAGCCCCCCAGTGTGGAAGAGAAAATTCATACTGCCCTGCGTCATATGCATATGCTGATAGAGCTGAAGGGCGAAAAAACAGCAGTTTTGGAAATGAGAAAGCATGTTGCATGGTACCTGAAGGGCATGAAGGATGCAGGCCGGATGCGCAAATATATCAACACCATAGCCACCGCTGCTGAAATGGAGAATGTACTGCTTTTCTATCTGGATAAAGTGAATGAATCAGTTCTGCAGGGAGATCCGGCCGATAATGACAAATCAGGTGAATCTTATATTGACAATCAGATTGAAAATATTCACCAGGGAGAGTAATATAATAGTAATGGTGTACAGGTTGTGCACAGCCTTTCGCGGGAGGAGGGGTGGTGATGGATTTTTACCGGATCGGTGACAAGATAATCAGCAGGAAGAAAATTCTCTTCAGCCTGGATAAGATACTGCGAATGAGGAGTCAGGGAAAGTCCCAGCACGAGGTTGCAGAGAGCATGGGAGTGGACCGCAGTTTCATCTCGAGGCTGGAAACCCTTGGTGAGATGCGCAAAGCCAGGCAGATCGGGGTAGTCGGATTCCCGATAAAAAACAAGGAGGAAATACTCAGGATATTAGCAGACAAAGGTATAAATAACTGCTTTCTGATGAGTGAGGCCGAACGCACCTCCTTTGTACAAAGCAAATCAGGTACGGAAATTGTTAACGAAATGATGGAGCTGATTAGGCAATACAGGATGTATGATACTGTTATTGTGCTTGCTTCGGACAAGCGTACCAAATGGATAGAGTCTTTGTTTGACCATCAGGTAATCACCGTCGATATCGGTACATCCCCTCTTACAGAGGATGTCTATGTCGAACCGGCTCGTATTATTGAAATTTTGGATCATATAATATAAGAGAAAAGGGGTTTGACCTGTGAAACGAATCGTTAGTGTCAGTTTAGGCTCTTCATCCCGGGATCATAAAGCAGTTGTCAGAATCGGTGATGAAGAATTTACCATAGAGCGGATTGGTACAGATGGAAGCTATGAAAGACTCTTTCAATTGATACGGGATCTGGACGGAAAAGTAGATGCCTTCGGGATGGGCGGCATCAGTATATATCTTTATGGCAAGAATAACCGAAGATATATACTGCAGGCTGCCGTTCCTATTCTGAGGGAAGCAAGAAAAACGCCTATGGCCGACGGTTCCGGACTTAAAAATACACTGGAGCGCCATGTGGTTCATTACTTAAAGAATGAACTGGGGATAGAGTTGGAAGGTAAGAAAGTATTGATAGTCTGCGGTATGGAACGCCTGGGTATGGCGGAGGCTTTTTGCGAAATGGGATGCGATACCCTGTATGGTGATCTAATCTTTGCTTTGGGCGTTCCATATGTTATCAAATCCCTGAAGGGCCTGCATCGGATTGCTGCCCTGTTGATGCCGGTGGTCCGCAGGCTGCCGCTTAAGATGCTGTACCCAAGCGGACAAAGCCAGGAAGAGAACATTCCCAAGTATGAAAAGCTATTCGAGCAATGTGACATTATAGCAGGAGATTTTCTTTTTATTAAAAAACATCTGCCCCTTTCAATACCCGGTAAAATAATTGTTACCAATACCGTAACTCCTAAGGATGTGGAAATGCTCCGGCAAAGAGGTGCCAGGCTGCTGGTTACCTCTACTCCGGAACTGGATGGACGCTCTTTTGGCACCAATGTAATGGAGGCCCTGGTTTCCGTTCTGGTAGGAAAAAGGCCGGAAGATATTACGCCTGACGAATTTCAGCAGGTATTGGCCCAGGGGTTTTTCCGCCATCGGGTGGTATATTTTTAGGCTTTCGGCAGTATATCTGATAATAACACTGTTCTGCAGGGAGTATGGTTTATGGAGAAATTTGCTGTTGTGATGACACCTGACAGCGGGCAGAGGATTGTGGACGGCCATCCGGTGCTGAAGCGCTTACCAAAGAAAATCGCACTGGCCTGTCTGCCCTATCTGTCCGCACAAAAGACGGGTATCATTATGGATAACGACTATCATGCTGAACTGGGCTGTCTCATTGATGTGCCCGGTTTTTTTTCTGGCTGGGACGAGTTGGATGATGAAGGCAGATACAAGACAATCAATGGTATTGTCCGCCTTCTGAACAGGCTGAAAACAAGGATCCTGTGCTTTCCATTGTGCCATCGGTATTTAAGGGCGGAAGAAATTAACCTGCTGGAGGATTGCGGCATTCTTATGCTTGATGGGTTTCACCACCGCCTGGCAGGCATGCTCCTGGCCTGGAAGCAATTGCTTGTCATCATGAAAAACGATATACCCCGTTTCAGTATCGGTGTATGGGGTGCTGATAACGATACAGGCCGGATTTGGACAGAAGCTTTGGCAGGCAATGTAAATGATATGTGTATAGGCGGGCTTGAGTATAGAGACTTGGAGCAATTGGCTGATACTGTTCTGAAAACTACCGGCCTGGCTTGTCAGGTAACCAACAAGCCCGAGATATGCCTTGGCGGCAAAAACATTGTGATTATTGCAGAACCAGTAAGTATTCCCGTAAGTAAATGCCGGCCATTATTACAATTTCATTCTGTGAGAGACCATTATTATTTCGAAGACTATTATAGTGTGACAGCAGCAGACATACAAAATACATACTATATAGAAATGGGTTGGATGGCATCGCCCAAGGATCTGGATATTGCATACGAGCTGGATCCATGGGAAGAGCTGGGAGTATTGGAGGGTTTGTTTTATGCAGTCAGCAGGGTATATCGTGAGGACATTATAAACAGCCGGATTACATTGGCTCAAATGAAAAGGATTCATACCCTGTATGAAATGTATCCTGTAAAGCTGCAGGGTCTGGTGCACAGTGGGAGGAGAATTCACTTTGAACGATTCCGGCGTGAGTATTTCAGCAGCCTTCGCAGCAGAATAATATTTCTTGACAAATAAGTGGACTGCAATTATAATAATCGTGACAAAAATAGGGATAACAAGCACTGCAAAGTGACGAGAATGTTGCAGTGCTTATTTATAGTTATGGAATTTCCCATACATTACCAAAGAATAAAAACGATGCACCGGCATATATTAGCAACATATCATTTTTTGGTACATAATAAATGAAGGGGAGAATGGAAACATGACCAACAGGGAAACAATACTGACACCGGCAGGGGTTGAAAAACTGGAACAGGAGCTGACCTATTTAAAGAAGGTTAGGCGCAGGGAAGTTGCTGCCAGAATTAAACAGGCCATTGCATTCGGCGATTTAACCGAGAATACCGAATACGATGAAGCAAAAAATGAACAGGCTTTTATAGAAGGACGCATCGTTACTCTGGAAAACATGCTGAAAAATGCAAAGGTCATTGATGATGACGATATAACAACCGATGTGGTCAGTATTGGATGCACTGTTAAGCTGCTGGACAAGGAATTCAACGAAGTCACAGAATATACTATAGTAGGTTCTGCTGAAGCGGATCCTTCCAGAAACAGAATATCAAATGAATCCCCAGTTGGCAGAAGCTTGATTGGCAAGTCCATGGGTGAAGAGGTAGAAGTTGTTGTTCCCGATGGGACAATAACCTTTCAGATACTGGAGATTAACAAATGAGTGAACAGAAGGTGCTGAAAATGAATCATACCAGTGATGAGCGGTCCGGAATCGATCAGGTACAGACTGAAGAAAATTTAAGTGAAATCCTGAAGGTGCGCAGGGAAAAGCTGGTCAGGCTGCAGAGCGAAGGGAACAATCCTTACGAAATTACCAGCTTTGATATCACCCACTCTTCCCAACAAATATTTGATTATTTTGATGAGATGGAAGGCCAGGAGGTAATTTTGGCCGGTCGTATCATGTCCAAGAGAATCATGGGAAAAGCCAGCTTTGCCCATATACAGGATGAAAAAGGACAGATACAGATATATGTACAGGTAAATGAATTGGGCAAGGAAGCCTATGATTCATTTAAAACATATGATATCGGAGACATTATAGGCGTTACCGGCTCAGTATTCAAAACAAAAAAAGGCGAGATATCAATCAAAGCCGCAGAAATTACTCTCCTTTGCAAATCTCTCCAGCCATTGCCTGAAAAATGGCATGGCCTGAAGGATCCGGATCTGAGATATCGTCAGAGATATGTCGATATGATTGTAAATCCGGAAGTACGGCGTACTTTTGTACTGCGCTCTAAAATTATTCAGGCCATGCGCAGATATCTGGATGATAGAGGTTTCTTGGAGGTAGAGACCCCGGTTCTGCATATTACGGCCGGAGGTGCTGCAGCCAGGCCCTTCATTACCCATCATAATACCCTGGACTTGGACATGTATCTCAGGATAGCCACAGAACTGCATCTGAAGAGACTGGTTGTCGGCGGATTTGAACGGGTCTATGAAATCGGACGTATTTTCCGGAATGAAGGCATGAGTACCAAACACAATCCGGAGTTTACCTCGATAGAGTTGTATCAGGCTTATGCTGATTATCATGATATAATGAATCTGACCGAAGATATGATTTCTACCATAGCAAGAGATGTACTGGGCAGGGATGTCGTTACCTTTCAGGGTAAGGAAATCAATCTGGCAGCCCCCTGGAAAAGAATAACCATGATAGATGCTGTAAAAGAGCACACAGGCGTTGACATGTCGGCTGTTCAGACTGATGAAGAAGCAAGAAAAACTGCTGAGAAACTCGGTCTTACTATAGATAGTAAGGCAACATGGGGAGAAGTGTTGAACATCCTGTTTGAAGAAAAGGTAGAGGAGCAATTGATACAACCCACCTTTATAATGGATTATCCAATTGAGGTCTCACCTCTGGCGAAAAGGAAAAAGGAAGATCCCAGGCTGACCGAGAGATTTGAGTTCTTCATTTATGGATGGGAGTTTGGCAATGCTTTTTCCGAGCTGAATGATCCCATAGACCAGAAGGAACGTTTTATGGAACAGGTCAGGCAGCGGGCTGAGGGCAATGAAGAAGCGGAAATGATGGATGAGGATTTTGTCAATGCACTGGAGATTGGCATGCCGCCCACCGGCGGGCTGGGAATCGGCATTGATCGGCTGGTTATGCTGCTGACCGATTCCAGTTCCATTCGAGATGTAATACTGTTCCCAACAATGAAGCCGAAGGAGCAGTAAAAAGCTTTAGAGAGATAATGACATCTGAACTATATGAATAATCTGTTAAATTTGCAGCCGGAACCATCCGGCTGCTTGTCATATCAATAGGGATAATCTATAATAGTAATATATAGTAATAGACATGACGGGCTGACATTTTTGTCAGATGCAGTTTAAGGGCAGGTGGGAACATTTGTACAAAATACAGGTCAATAGAGAGCAGATAAGAAATCATTTTCACTATGACAAATGGAAATATGTGCTGGGTATTGTGCTGGTTGTATTCTCATGGAGCATGCTGGCAAACATTACTGCTCCCAGAACCCCCGCTGATAAGAAAGTGGATATCTATCTTGTAGGCGGGTTTATGCTGGAAGAGCAGGCGGCAGAGTACGCTGACACGGTGCTTGCTGACTTTCCGGAACTGATGGAAGTCAATATATTTAATATAGGGCTGGAAGGCGATTTGGAATATGCAGGACGTCAAAAACTTATGGTAATGGTTGGCAGCCAATCCGGCGATATTTATTCCTTTACCAGGGATGAATTTGAGGGCATGGCCAAACTTGGTGCCTTTTTGCCCCTGGATGATTATCCGGAACTCCTCAGTTATTTTACTGAAGAACAATTGGAGAAATGCACCTTTACTACGGAAGAGGATCCCACCGCCAGAATTTACGGGATTCCTATAAATGACGTGGATGCGATTGGCAAGAATTTCTTTGTAACAGAAGATTCAATGATGGGTGTAATGGCATACAGCCAAAACATTGAAAAATCCCTTGAAGTTCTGAAGTGGATAATAGAAAATAAGGATACGGCACAATATGAACAAAAACGACAGGCGCTGCTGGAAACCAGCAAATAAAAATCAGGTTATATTAAGAATTAAAGGAGCCGATAATTATCGGTTCCTTTTTCTTATTCAGGCCTTCCTGTCTTTATATTGCTGAAGACTGCCGTTTCTGTTGTCCAGGTATTCTGTAATATGATTATCCAGCATGCGGCTCAGCCTCAGGATTTCTTCCTTGGAGTCAGCCCTGGATGCAGCTTCATGCAGCAGTTTTCTTATAACTTCCACATCTTTTTTCCTTGCCATATTATTCACCTCATACTGTTCCCTTATCTATTATTCTAAATGATCTATCGGCTGTTTGCAAACATATTTTGTTGGCACACTGCACATTTCGTTATGCTGCGGATTTTTATAAAGTAGACATAACAGAGGTGGATTATTATGAGCAGGAAAAGAACTAAAAGCAATGAGGCAATCATTAACCAAAGAAAGATTGGTCAAAGAATACGTGAAGAAAGAGAAAAGCTTGGCTTGTCCCGTGCAGAACTTGCTGAAATTGTAGAACTTTCGGATTATTATGTAGGTCAGCTGGAGCGTGGGGAAAGACAGATGAGCCTGCCGGTATTGCTCAGGATATCGGCTTGCCTGCATATATCCCTTGATTATCTGGTATTGGGAACACAAAGCTATGGGAAATATCCGAACGCAGCTGAAAATACCCAACCTTATGAGAGCGAAAGAAAATTAAAGGAAGCGGAGATTCAGCAATTATTGGACAGATGCTCTGTAACAGAGCTTGAACTGCTGAAGAAGCTGATAAAAACACTTCTGCCAAACCTGAGACAGAACAGCATGTTAGACTGAAGCTATATATTATCAAGCTTCAGCTCTTCATATTAGTGAATTTGTAACATTACTTAGCTGTATCACTTTCAATCTCATCCAAGTGCATTTTTCAAATTCTATAGGTCGGAAGGTAACGTAAAATTCTCCTTGATTCGAGGATAAAATGCTCTGTAGCAGCAGGCTGGATGACCACATATGATTCATTATTGTATAACAGGCTTAGGGATCATACATATATGATATACATTCCTGGCTTAGTAAAATATCTTGACCTTTCTGATGTCATGAGCCTGACTGTTCCAAACCCATTATTCATACAACAATGCAGCAAAGATATACTGTTTACATATGATGGCATGCTCCAAGCCTGTTCAAAGATAAAGAGGAAATGCCAAGAGCGTCTTGTCCATTTTTTGTGAGAATGAATTATGAGGCGCACGGACGCTATAAGAAAAATCCTATTGACACAGTAGGTGTAGCTGTGTTAAAATATATTCCCGCCGGAGGACAGGTGTAAAATAGTTATATTATATACTGTTACACAAGAATCTGGCAGGCAAAAAAATGTCGAAAAAACATGTTGACAAACAGATATTGGTTTGGTAACATAGAGAACGTCGCCAATGAGGGCGGCATGAATTGGTCCTTGAAAACTAAACAGTGTAGAAGCAAAGAATTGAAGTCAATTCTGAGGAACAACGCAAAGCGGAAAGCTAAGCGAAAAGTTTATGAGCTATTCAAACTAAGCCGTAAAACAGCTTTGACTCACATGAGTTGAAGATTAAGATTTTAATTGGAGAGTTTGATCCTGGCTCAGGACGAACGCTGGCGGCGTGCCTAACACATGCAAGTCGAGCGGGGATTAACTTTAACACAGAGTATTCCAGCGAGCCAAGCGTAATATGCAAAAACAACCTCTTTAATCGGGGACATTCCACAACAAGGATGACCCGAAAAAAGTGTCCCATTCCAATAAGGTTTTTGCATTACGCGTCCCAAAGTGCCAACACATATGTGGCAGATGGGAATGGGTCTGGAATATTGCGTGTTAAAGTTAATCCTAGCGGCGGACGGGTGAGTAACGCGTGAGCAATCTGCCTCATACAGGGGGATAACAGCTGGAAACAGCTGCTAATACCGCATAAGACCACACTATCGCATGGTAGAGGGGTCAAAGGAGCAATCCGGTATGAGATGAGCTCGCGTCCCATTAGCTGGTTGGCGGGGTAACGGCCCACCAAGGCAACGATGGGTAGCCGACCTGAGAG
>DUOA01000131.1 GCA_012839095.1 Clostridiales bacterium | reverse complement strand
TCAGCTGGGTCATAGTGCCATCAGGCATCTGCATAAAAAATTCCCGAAACAAATCCTTTGTGAGCTGCATCTTGTTACCCTGCCCCTCAATTTGTCCATACATGGAACCGCTGCGATCAAGAACCACCGTTACAATTGGAACATCCGAAACATTTGCCTGTTGGGGACGTCTGTAAACGGCGGTATAGGTATTACCCAACCGGGCTGCTATGGCTGCAAATACATTTTTCAGGGCATCCTGATCAAGTGCAGAGTAATACTTTCCATCTGATATTTTCGCAAAATCAATCAGGTCGGATTCCTTAGCCCCTGTCCCTTCCTCATCATCGTCATCTGATGGCTCCCCATCCGGATTCTGCGCTGGGGTTACAGGAGCATGCTCCTTACCAAACCCTATCGTATAAACCGGTACACCTGATTCTATTATCGCATCCACGACAATGCTTTTGTCTGTAAGGCCTCCGGAAACAGGCTCGTTTTTTCCATCAGTAAATATGACCAGAGTAGGCCTCTTTGCACCTTTCAGCAAATCCAAACCCATTATGACAGCATCATACAAGGCTGTATAACCGCCTGCCGTTACGGAATCCAGGCTCTCAAGCACTTCTGCCTTGGTTGTTCCCTCAAGTCGTCGTGCGGTATTGTCAAAATCTATCACTTGTATGGTTGCATTGTCAGGCAGTCCCTGTACAAAAGTCTTGGCTGCCTCAACAGCCGGCTTCATCTCATCTTTCATGGACCCGGAGGAATCCAGCAGAAGTACAACGCTGGGCGGTATATCCAGTTTTTCAATGGACACCACCTCCACCGGTTCATCATTTTCATAAATCTTAGTGGTTTCTTTGGTTGGAACAGCGTTTTTGTTCTCACTGTCATAAAGGAGCAGCTTAAGTTCAACCAGCTCTCCCTGCTCCTTTGGGCTATCCAGAAATGTCATGCCCTGCTCCGTTATACCTTCCGAATTATCTGAAGTCTGAGAAAAGATGGAACTGATATTGGAAGCCATCTCCACTACCGTCAACTCTCCCGCACTGACAGGGATGATTCTTGCATAACTTGTTGTGTTCAGCACATCTGAATCAATGCACAGGGTCCAATAACCTGATGGCAGCCAAAACAAGGTATCCCCTTCCGAAGTGGGATCTCCATACAGGATCTGACTGTGCTTGTTAATGTCCTGATGGGATATGGAATAGGAGGTATGCTCATCTTTATATTCCATGGGTACGGAAACCGAACCATAGGGAGTTCCTTTCACCAGCAGTGCACCAAGATCTTCACCGTGCCTGACAGGCTCCAGATCGGCAATTTCATTAAGAGTAAAGGAAACCGTTAACCCTTCGCCGCGCACGGAAAATTCCCATACCGTATCTCCAGGTTCCTGAGGAATGTCATCCAGTATAAATACCTTGCTTTTTGAGGTTTCGGCAACCAGTTCATTGGTATACCTGATTGTTCGGTTGTACCCCCCTGAGCTGTATCCGCCTTGGGCAGAAAGCTCCACATAATCACTTTCATCAGAATTTATTAAAGTAACGGTCAGACTTTGCATACGGCTGCCGTTATGTCTTGTGGTAAAAAATACAGGCCCTTCAGTATTTCCGTTTTTTTCTCTGTCAGCCGGGGTAACGGTTAAAGTCTCGCCCACCTTGAGATAAAACTCTCTGTATAGTTCTATCTCAAGGTATTCTTCCCGGGTAACTTTACCCCACCAGATGTAGTTTCCTTCTTCCACTTTGAAAACTATCTCATTGTCTGCAGGGGAAAGTATCTCCCCTCCCATGTCGGTAATGTATTTCTCCAGATGAAGCAGTACATCCGATGAATCATCATCAAAACGCATCACCCAGAAGTCTCCTGCCACCTTTTGTGTTGTGAGCCTGAAGTCTTCATTAATGTATTTGATCTCACCTGTTTCGTAGTATTTATTTACTTCTCTGTAGCTGCCTTCACTTCCTAAGGGATCTATAAAAGGCTTTTCCATTGACCAATTCCCCTGCTCCAAAGGATATTTTGTCTCGAAGCCTTCCGGGAAGCGGG
The DNA here is from genome assembly GCA_012839095.1 of Clostridiales bacterium. Lineage (GTDB taxonomy): Bacteria > Bacillota > Clostridia > Caldicoprobacterales > DTU083 > DUOA01. The sequence goes on along the minus strand of DUOA01000131.1, from coordinate 10,081 downwards.
GAGTTGGTATAAAATTCAGGCCTATGCCTACCGGTACGGGACGCATTGCGGCACCTAAATGCGAGGAGCCCGGCCCCTGAGCAGCTTTTATTTCTCTAATCTTTTCAGTAAGGTTTTCAATTGCACTCCTGCAACCGGAGAGCAGCAGCAGACTGCATAGCAGCAGGGTAAGTATTATTTGCATTTTCCTGTTCTTAACCATGAAGAGCCTCCTGTTCAATCCTGTCGGTTACAATTGCAGAGTTCTTCCGATTGTTGAATAAAAATCATTGGTATGGCAGATATGCATGTGTTCAAATACAATTATGTGATTATTGCAGCAGCACCAAGTACTGCTGCAATACAATCATATGATAAACACTATAATATGTAATCATCCCAGGGGTGATTTTCATGTCGGAATATGGAGGCTAAAGGGGTGATTTTTTCTGAAAAGGGGTGATTCACCTGCTGAAAAGCAAAAAAACAAACAGTGTTGCTGTTTTCATTATTTCTGCAACTCCTGTTTGTAATCAACTGGCATATATTTGCTCTATCTATCCAATCCTCTTCTGCTTGCTTACCACAAGTGCTATGGCAAGAGAAGCAATGGCAAAACCGATAACGATCAGCATGTTGTAAAATATCGGCATAATGTTCTTCAAGGTTACATCCGCCATACCTGCGATTGCGTTATTGGATTTTACATACCAATAGTTTGGTGTAAAAGATCCAATTGTTAAGACTGTATTACCCAGTAACTCCTGTGGGACCATACTTCCGCTTATGAAGGATGTTCCCAGAGATATCACATTAGCCGCTGCAGATACAGCACCAGGACCTTTCACTAATATACTTACCAAAAAGCTTATGCTCAAGGCAGTTAGGGAAAATATCAGGGAATTCAACAGAAAGAGCATGCCTTTGGCTGTAAGCATGAAGCTTCCAAACATGAAAAAACCAGGCAGGGTCATTATAAGCCAAGCAAGAACTGCATAAGTCAAATTTCCTAAAATCAGCTGGGTGTTCATGCTTCTTATGGTCATGGGTGAGCAAAGATTGCGGTTTTTCAAATCCTTGTCCTGGAACACCAGCATCACTGTGCTTACACCAAGAATCAGAACGGCAAACAGTGAATAAGCCATATAGTTGAAGTGGATACCGACTTTTTGACTTCTTGATACTTCTTCGATTTTTCTATTTAGTCTTACCTCTGCTTTTTGCTCCAGGTCTTTCTCGACAAAGTCGGCCAGCTGTTTGTCGGACAGCCCTTCCATGTTGCTGATATAAATATTTGCTGTGTTTATATATTTGTTTATTATATTATCCAAATACACTTCACTGACAGAACCCGGTATTGCAGTCTTCTCTAATTCTACAGCTTTTCCCATCATCAAATTTTCGCCAAATCCCTTCGGCACTCTTATGATATACTCAATTTCCCTGAAGAAGAGGGCATCCTGCAGCTTTTCATTATCATCCGGTATATCTATCATATTCGTATTTTTGCTCAAATAGTTTTCAAGACCTTCAGCTAAAGCGCTCTTATCATAGTTGATAAAGGCTATGCTCACTTTTGTTGCGGTAAAATTCATATCGGCCGGATTGCCGCCAGCATTAGACAAGCCTACAGCCACGCCTATAAAAACGATTAAATATATAATAATCTGCGGTAAGTTCTTTTCGATTACTTTGAAAAGTGCTTTATATACTTGCATACCTTTGCCTCCTGACTGCCAGATAGGTTAAAGCTCCGAACAGGACAGAATAACCACAGAGCAGAGCAATATTTGAGAAAAATCGAGTATAGGTGTCATAATAGTATAAGGCATAAAAACTGTCGGCTATTAAGTTTGCCGGGTTCAAGAAGCTTAAAACGGGGGCCTTTGTGTGAACAATATATTTCATTTTGTCATACATCAGCCCGGCAAGGAATGACATAGTCATGGTGGTTCCTATGAGAATTCCAACCTTTACCCCCTCACTTTTCCGATTGACAGAGCTGATGAAGGTACCGAATGTAACTCCCGTTACAGTCGATATCAGACTGGTGAGTGCAATATAGCCCGTTTGGTTCCCAAAGTCGATCTTTAACACCCATATTAAATATACAAGCACGGTAGATACAACAAGCAACTGAAAGGTGATGGCTGCACTCATAGAGGCTGTAATTATTTTGGCTCTGTGTACAGGTGCCATATTCATTCTTGCTCCCTGATAGGAAAGATTGCCCTGAAGTGCCGTAACCTCCTTCAGCCCGCTGAAACTCCCATAGAGGCAGGTCATTGCAATCAAGGTATAAAAATAGTTCATAACTGTGTTTGGCTCCGACTTGCCGGCTGATCCTGCCTTAAGGTAGTCTTTTCTATCAAATAGACTGTCAGGCAGTCCATCCTGGATAGCAGCCGGATTTTGACTCAATATAGTGTTAATGGTTGAAGTTGTTTGCATATAATCATCCAGGAAGCTTTTTATTATCGTCTCATTGATTCCGGATTCCCTCACAAACAGCTTCAGGCCACCGTCAAAATGAATATAGCCTTCTATTGTACCGTCTTCCAGAAGCTTGTCAGCATTTGTCCTGGAAACATACGTTACATTGAACAAATCCGGAACAGATTCTATTATCTCAGTAAACTCCTTATGCTCTCTTAATTCCTCATTATCAATAATTCCAATTTTGATTTCCGTAAAGCTTTCCATATTGGAAATGTTAGATAAGGCCAGATGAAAAAAAGTTGCCAGTATTAAGGGAAACATCAGCGTCCAGAATACATTCTGTTTATCTCTTATTATGCATTTCAGCCTGTATAGATAGATATGAAGAAACATGATCCCTCTCCTTACACATGATCTCTAAGTTCTTTGCCGGTTATCTCCAGGAACACATCATTCAGGGTAGGCGGCTCAGAATAGATCCTGCCGACATTGATTTGATTATTCCGTAAATACTCCAATAATGCGCTTAGATTGTTTTTGCCCCGCCTGGATTTTGCTACCAGCATATTGTTATTCTCGTTATAGTCAACGGATACGATACTTGGCAGGCTGCCAACGCCCTCAAGAATATTAGGATTGAACTCCAGGATTTCTACTGTGAGCTTCTCCCCGGAATTGATCATACCCTTTAGTTCATCCTTGGTACCTGAAGCAATTACTTTTCCTTTGTCCATTATGGCTATTCTGGTGCAGATCTCCTCTACCTCTTCCATGTAATGGGAGGTATACACGATGGTGGCCCCCTCTTCATTAAGTTTCCGTATTCCCTCCAGTATCTTTCTCCGGCTTTGAGGATCCACAGCAACCGTAGGCTCATCCAGAATAATCAGTTTCGGCCTATGGGCAATGCCGCAGGCTATGTTCAATCTCCGGAGCAGGCCGCCGCTTAATTTCTTCGGAAGAAACTTCCTGAAGCTGTCCAGTTCCACAAATTCTATTGCTTCCTCAACAAGCTCTCTGCGCCTCTGTTTATCAAAAATATACATCCCGCAGAAGTAGTCAATATTCTCATATACTGTCAGTTCATCAAATACTGCAACATTTTGCATAATGATGCCTATGTTTCGTTTTATGTCATAGGCATCAGGTGCCATAGGCCTGCCGTAGATTTCAATTGTGCCCTTGTCATATTTCAACAGTGAAAGAATGCAGTTTATGGCAGTTGTCTTTCCCGATCCATTGGGACCTAACAACCCAAATATCTCACCTTCTCTTACCTCCAGATTGAAATGATCCAGGGCTATTAATTCGTCATATCTTTTCACCAGGTTATTGACCTTAATTATCATTAACAATCCTCCCTATATTAGCTGCTAAAGTCTTTTCCCGGAATAATAATAACGTATTTCTTATACACATGTTAGTGAGTAAACTCCCCATTACCTATGACAAATGTAATTAATATATGTTAGTAAAGACTGCGGTCTCGGCAGCCGTAACTGCAACCAACCTAAAGGGCCTTAGTATCTTTGCGTAATTGGTTTCCAGCAGTACCCATATATGTATGGATTCATGCCAATAATATATTTGTAGACACATCTATAAAGTGATAAAATCTGAATACAAAGTTTAGTATCAAAGGAAGGGAGATAGATTATAAATGCGGATATTAGTCGATAAGATTGTCATCTTTGTTGTTTCCCTGGCTCTCTATCTCTCTGGTGTAAATTCTTTTTATATGGTGGTTCCTATTCTGACAGTGATGATTATAAGTGCACTGCTGAGCTACCTGGAAAATGACAAAGCAACGCTGGCCTTGTTCGTTTTCTATCTTTTGCTGTGCCTGCGCTTCAATGAATTTATAACTTTTATTCCGCTTTTCTGTTACGATGCGGCCTTCATGGAATCCAAGGGGAATTACTGGCTCCTTTCCTATTTCCCGCTTGCTGTCCATTACAAGTCATTATCCCCCGCCTCAATACTGTTGACAGCTGCCTTCATCCCAGCTGCCGTTGTTTTGAAAAATCGAACTCTTATGCTTCGTAAGATAGAAAAGGAGTATCACAGGATCCGTGACAATGCAACGGAAATATCATTGAAGCTTGAAAATCAGAATAAAGAGCTTATAGAAAGACAGGATTATGAAGTCCATCTTGCTACCATTACTGAACGAAACAGAATAGCAAGGGATATTCATGATAATGTAGGCCATTTGCTTTCCCGGTCGATCCTGCAGGTTGGAGCCATGCTGGCTGTAAATAAAGAGAAAAGCATTGCGGATAGTTTAAAGCTTTTGAAGGATACGCTGTCTGAAGCTATGGACAGCATTCGAGTCAGTGTACACAATCTTCATGAAGATTCCGTTGACCTTAAGAATGAGATACAAAAACTGATTAATGGTTTTACATTCTGCCCTGTTACCCTTCGTTATGATGTGGGTGAAAGCCTGGATAAGAACTTAAAATATTGCTTCATTGCAGTTGTCAAGGAAGCCTTGTCAAACATAATGAAACATTCCAATGCAACTGCAGCCGCCATAACCATAGTTGAACATCCGGCTATCTATCAGTTGATCATAAAAGACAACGGTACAAAAGCTGCCTACAACAAGGATAATGGGATTGGAATCCAGAATATTACTGATCGAATTACGTCACTGAAAGGTAACATTCATATCAGCACCGAAAATGGCTTTCGGATTTTTATTTCAATGCCGAAACAAGGTGTAGAAAGGATGGCGAAATGATATGAGAATTGTGATAGTTGATGATGATAAGCTGGTATGTGCGTCTCTAAAGACGATACTGGAACAGGATGAAGATATATCCGTAGCAGGAATCGGACATAACGGTAAGGAGGCAATTGCTCTTTACAATCGCTTAAAACCGGATATTCTGCTAATGGATATCAGAATGGACACCATGACCGGATTGGAAGCAGCTGAAATTATCTTAAATAAAGATAAAAATGCAAAAATCCTGTTTTTAACCACCTTCTCTGACTATGAATATATTGCCACTGCCTTGAAGATAGGTTCAAAAGGCTATATTGTCAAACAAGACTTTGAATCCATTGCACCTGCGTTGAAAGCTGTATATATGGGGCAAAGCGTATTTGGTGACGATATCGTATCAAAAATTCCGGCCCTGATAAAGAATCAAAACAATGTCGACCTTTCAGCATATAACATTACAGAAAAGGAATGGAAGGTTATTACCCTTGTAGCAGAAGGGCTTAATAACAAGGAAATAGCAGGCAGGCTGTATTTAAGTGAAGGCACGGTCAGAAATACAATTACCACTATCCTGGAAAAACTGGAGCTCAGAGACAGAACGCAGCTGGCAATATTTTATTACAAGAATAAATAATAGATTAAGAAACACCAGTCAATTTGACGATAATGTGAACAATAATTCCTTTCTATACTCCCGAGTATGACATGAATCCGCCGTCCACGGGAATAATAGCACCTGTAATAAAGCCCGACATATTACTGTCCGCCAGCCAGATGACGGTTCCCAGCAAATCATCAGGACTTCCGAATCGGCGCATGGGTGTATGGGCGATTATTTTTTCCGAGCGTTTGGTCGGACTGCCATCGCTGTTGAATAAAAGGTTTCTATTTTGCTGAGTAAGGTAAAAACCCGGTTCAATTGCATTAACTCTGATTCCAGCCTCCGCAAAATGCACGGCAAGCCACTGGGTGAAATTGTTTATAGCTGCCTTTGCTGTACTGTAAGCGGGAACTCTTGTCATAGGGCGTGATGCACTCATGGATGAGATGTTTATTATGCATGAGCCCTTTCTGCCTATCATGTCACGTGCAAATACCTGAGTAGGAATAAATGTACCTATAAAATTTAAATCAAACACGGCTTTATATCCCTCTACAGTTAAATCAAAAAAAGATGTTGCATCAGGGTTTTCCATATCCTCCATGCTGAATATCTCGCCTGTGGTTGTTCCATCCGGGTGATTTCCTCCCGCACAATTGATGAGGATGTCGCATTTTCCGAAAACATCCATTACAGTCTGCCTTGCATTCTTTACGCTGTTTTCGTCCAGAACGTCACAGGCGATGGCAGCCGCCGTCCCGCCTGCACTGGTTATTTCCTCCTCAACAGCTTTTGCTTTATCGTATGAACGGTTTAATAAGGCTGACTTGACACCATGTCTGGCCAGTTCCTTCGCCATAGCACCGCAGAGTATACCTCCGCCGCCCGTAATTACGGCAATCTTATTTCTTAAATTTTCATTTATTGCAATCATTTTTCACCATCCTGACTTTTTCACAATGATCCCATATGCCTAAAATGTACATTATCCCAAGTGCCCTGTCATACAGTCCGTATCCCGGGCGGGAGTTTTCATCCCATATTTGTCTGCCGTGGTCAGGGCGCACATATCCGCTGAATTCAATGTCTGAATAAGCCTGTACAATATCAACGATGTCCAGAGAACCATCACTTGCTCTGTGAGAACATTCTATAAAATCGCCATTGTCATATCGTTTTATATTTCTTATATGGGCGAAATATATCCGGTCCCCAAATTCTCTGATCATTTCCGGAATATTATTGTCGGGATTGGCACCGAGAGAACCGCTGCACAGGGCTAAACCGTTATATTTGCTCTCTGTTAAGGCTAAAATCCTTCTTAGGTGTTCCTTTGTTCTTACTATTCTGGGGAGCCCAAACAGACTCCATGGCGGATCATCGGGATGAATAGCCATTTTTACGTCGTATTTTTCGCATACCGGCATAATCTGTTCCAAAAATTGCTTCAGGTTATGTAATAAATCATCTTCGGTTATATTACTATATGCCTCCACTAACTTCTGCAAATGCTTTAAACGTTCCATGTCCCAGCCAGGCAGTATGAAGTCTTTTGCGCTCTTTGAAAAAATTGTTACCAGCCGATGAGGATCAATATCGTTTATCCTGCTGCTTTCATAAAACATACCTGCAGAGCCGTCGGGAAGCGGATGTGCAAATTCTGTACGTATCCAGTCAAAAACCGGCATGAAGTTATAGCAGATAACGCGCACACCGGCTTTCCCAAGCTTTTCAATATTCTTTTTATAGTTTTCGATGTATTCTTCTCCGGATGGCAAACCTAGTTTAATATCTTCGTGTACGTTTAGGCTTTCCACCACATCAATATTGAACCCATAACCTTCAATCAAAGATTTGTAATGGTATATTTCTTCATCCGGCCATATCTCGCCGGCAGCAGCTGACAATGCCCACACAATACCGACCACACCCGGAATTTGGCGTATCTGCTTCAGTGTAACTGTATCATTCTCTTCGCCGAACCATCTGAATACCATCTTCATGACACAATTTCGCCTCCTTCCATTAATATATACCAATTACATGCAGAAGCTTAACAAATATAATTTTGCGGATAACGTTTAACAATCATTACAATTCCACTATACTTTTTAGTTGATGCAAAACAGTGGTTTCCCTATATACCCAGTCATTAATTCCGGTATTTTCATTTATAAGTATACTCTCATTACAATTTATAGCACTGTCAACGCTTACCCATTTGGGTATAAATTCCAATTCAGCCTCATAATCCTCCAGTTCCTGATCTATTTGGCCGTCATTCACATCGCAGAGGTAATAATGTGAAACCATTTGAAAAATTGAATCTTCTTCATATTTATCAGCTCTTCTTTGTGTTACTATACCTATCTTCTCTTTTACCTTGCTTACTGTATAGCCGGTTTCTTCTCTGACTTCTCTGATCAAGGCACCTTCATGGCTTTCTCCTGTTGTAACCCCGCCCCCTGGTAACTTGTAATCGCTCTTCTTAGTGCTAATCATAAGAATTCTGCCTTCTTTGATAATGATTGCCCTTACAGCCTCTCTGTGATAGACTTTTTTGTTACCAGCAGGGTTCTCATCGATCCCCATCAAAATATCAAAGACCATCATATAACACTCCATTAGAATTAGTTTTTAGCGAACAAGTGGTCAGGTGTTTAATCCCCCAGCTCACAAACGCAGTTACTACAGCTTATATTCAATGCCCTCTTAAGTCAAGGTCAAGTAAAGAATTGTTATTATTCGAACCCCAAGAATAAAGGATATAATAACCACTAAAGTCTGCAGTATCTTTTAAACTGTTAAATCTTAAGCTGCCATGTTCTATAAACTCGATTTGGCTGCTTTCTTGTTTCGAAACTAGAAAACTCCAATCATTATCACGGTACTGGGAATAATAATTGTCTAACTCAGCCAGCGTTAATTGTGATTTAAGGAGCTGCGCTCCAAAATATTGCATACCGTTTCCGTTTCCATCAAGCTTTCCGGCCTTTGATGTGTATTCAATTATTTCCGTATTATCCGGCAGAGGCGTGTTTCTCAGACTTTTGGTTACTCTAGAAGCTATAAGGTCATTTCCAACCGGAATACCAATAAGTAACATTAACAGTATTAAGAATACTGCTATTACAGATATCATTCCTAATATTTTCGCCATTTTCATAAATATATAATCCCTCATACACGACGTCCACTACCCTTTATAACTCCTATCCTAGGCCTGCAGGCGCGGTGCACCTTTCTTCATGCTAAAGCTCCAAAGCGGCACTTGGTACTCTTGTCTGCCTGCACCCCTGTGCAGATTTCCCGCGGCTGAAGCGGAAATGAGGTGTTATCAATAGTACATCGGGTCAAAAATGGAAAGCAGAATCAAATTCTTCCCGAGTCAAACCAAAAAGAATATGATCGTAGTACTGTCCATTCATATAAATCGATCTTCTTTGTCTACCTTCTTCAACAAATCCGACGCTCTTATGTAATCTTATTGAAGCTTCATTTATAGATACACAACCTGAATTGCATTTTTGAAATCGCAACTCATAAAATCCATAATTTAATAATATCCTAAGTGCTTCTGAGCCGTATCCTTTTCCCCTATGTTTGCGATTAACTCTTATACCAAAGCTAAAAGTCCCATTTTTCTCATCTTTCGAATGAATATTAATCCCGCCGACAGGTTCACCGTCAAGAGTCTCTATAGTAAACATTATGCGGTTTGAAGTATCTTTGAAGTCTGCCCATTCAGCAAAGATTGCTTTAGCAATTTCTACAGATTTTGGCAGCTCTATACCCCAGTTTAGTAGTCTGATGGCATCACTATCTTCAAAATCCTCAAACCATTCTTCCCAATCATTTATACTAACACCGCGAAGTCTTACCTTCTCCCCTTGCCAAAAATACCGGCTTTCATGCATAGTCATGGTATACCCCCAATAACAACTGAAATTTGCTGCTATATCTTATGGTTATAGTTTTATTACTCCCATCTGCGTTTTTATGCGAAGCCCAGTAAATTCTACCCAGAAAATTACTGTTGACGTAAAAGCGACAACCTCCATTATTCGGCTGTCGCTGCTTTTTCTATTTTAATTTTTCTTCAATCTCAGAAAGATCTTCTTCTGTAGCATTTGGAAACCATTCTTTCAGCTTCTTCTTTGCTTTAGCCTTAACATCATCATTTATCAGCAAGGCTACAGACGCTAAGGCTAAAATCAATACTCCCAAGTCATCTGCATAGCCGACTACAGGTGTGATATCTAAAATTGCATCAATTGGGCTGATAAAATATCCTAAGGCTCCCATAATGGTGGCTTTCGCCCAGCCCG
>DUOA01000130.1 GCA_012839095.1 Clostridiales bacterium | reverse complement strand
GTTCTTCAGTCCCAATATCATTCAGCATTCCCTTCGCTTCCGGGATAGGCATATGATGTCTTTGAGAGATATATCTCAACGATGCCGCCAGCTCACCATCCGGACCGCCATACTGACTTAAAATTGCTGCAGCCATTTTGGGATTCGGTCTTTTTATTTTAACAGGATACTGTAATTTCTTTTCATATAACCACATACATCATACCTCCATCCCTAATAGTTTTCCCAGGGCCATGGATCATCGAGCCACTGCCATCGATTTCTGTCTGTATTGGAGCCAAAGCCAAAATTGATAAGAGGCCCGTAGAGTCTTTCATATTCATTTTTCAGTGCAGCGATCTGCCTGACAAAGGTGTTATAATCGTTAAGGGCTCTCTGATCTCCAGGATGACTGTCCAGATAGAGATTTAACTCCACCGCAGAGAACTCATATGCTCTGATTCTGTCCAGCAGCATCTCTTTTTGATCATTTCTCATAGCAAACCCCCCTGGCGTTTATTCTTAACATATGGCCTTACCAGTTCCGGAAACAAGGTGCCTTCCTTCAAAGCCTCCTCGGGTGGGAAAGCTCTGGTATATGTCTGAACCGGAACATAGGCTCTTGCAAGCACAAGATTGGGTTGTGCCGGAGGATCGGGTTTTCTGGGATCAGATGCTCTGTAATCTGTTTGATAACCGTAATACATAAAAAGTGCACTCCTTCCCGTGATTTCCTGTAATTAAGCCTCAATTTATATCTACACTTATATGATATTCTATATGCTCTTAATTCGTGAACCACACTCGTTAGTATTCTTTGGCTACTCCGGCCAAAATGAAAGAGAGCCAATTCCTACTCTATCGGAATTGACCCTTATCGAGGTAAGCACATTAATAACTCCCTCTTTGATTAACTCGCTGGGTGAACTTATTGAGAGCGAGGGAAGGAGAGACGCTGCATCGTTATAAAGCACCCAGATTAGGTTGCTGCCCGTTCCTGGGTCTGCATCATTTATATTGTTTAACATAATCTGTGATTCAACATTGCGCCCCTGTTGATAAATATTATATTTTAAGGAATACCTGCCATTATATTCGATGATCGTATAATCGATATTTTCTATACCAGGATATTTGCTTGGAATATCTAACAGCGAATAACCCGTTTTTTCAGCCAGGCTTATTCCCTTAACATTTTTTAAGGAATTGGTAATCGCATAAATCAAACTACTTGTTCTCTATGTCGGGCCATCCGCCTTTTGCTTCAGGCCAGCTGCCTGTCTTAGGCTCGTCCGCTTTCCTGATTTCCATCAGTTTATCCAGCTGGGTCATCTCCAGAAACTTTAAAACTCCCAACTGAGGATATTCCAATATAAGTTTTCCGTCCTTTTCCTTTACTCTTTTCAGTAGAGTAATAAAAATACTGAGTCCTGAACTGTCCATAAACTCAACCTTCGACAGGTTAACCACAGCTGTTTTATCGGTTTCCTTTATATTATCCAGAATTATTTGACGAATCTCCTGGGCATTTACAAAATAGATATCACTTTTTACATCAAAGTAAACAGTGTCGCCCTTACGGCTAATCTGCATGTCCTCACATCCTTGAAGATAATCTGTTCATACAATAGATAAACAGATCACTGCAGCTCAAAACACCGGCTTTGAGCCTTTAATTCCTGCGGAACCGCTGTATGATCGGCATTCTTCCGTCTACCGTAAAAGCATGAGAGGTTATTTTCAAAACCGGCGGAGCCTGCCTGCGCTTGTATTCAGCCTGATCAATCATATTCATAATCTTTACAACCAGTTCTCTGTCCGGTCCTCTCGCAGCAATCTCATCAGCTGACAGATTTTCCTCCACATACATCCGTATGATCTCATCCAGCACATTATAGTCTGGCAGACTGTCCCGATCCAGTTGATCCGGCCTGAGCTCTGCAGACGGCGGCTTGGTAAGTATGTTGTTCGGTATTCTTTCCCAGTTCCTGTTGATATATTCACACAGCTGATACAACTTGGTCTTTGGGATGTCTGCAATAGGCGCAAGGCCTCCGCACATATCACCATACAGGGTGGAATAACCTACGGCCGATTCTGATTTATTGCTGGTATTGATCAGCATCCTGCCCTCCCGATTGCTCAGGCACATAAGAATATCGCCGCGGATCCGGGCCTGAATATTTTCCTCTGCCAAGTCGCCTCTTGCTTCTTTGCCCTCATTCATAAGGCTTAAGTAGGAAGCAAATATGTTCTCAATAGGCAGT